>JAQGLT010000151.1 GCA_028292745.1 Polaromonas sp.
GGACGCCCGCGCTGGCTGGAGGTTTCAGGCGCTAATGCAAACATCTTTTCGTCCAGCCAGATGTTCACATTGCCGCGCTCAATCAAGCCCGCGTTGTACTCGGGCCAGTTCGTGACCTGATACACCCAATTTGGCTGACTGGGCAGGCGGTTGTCTTTTCCCATGTTCGGGACAAAGGCCGATAGCCTATCAGTAAGGCTGTCCTTTCAGTGGCGCGGGTGATTTATGCAACAACGCCCCGTATGCGCACGACTCGATTGCCTGCGCCGGGGGGCCATGGGCAGCAGCAAGCCGTTGCCAGCCATCAGGCGATAAACGCGTTTGTGGTTCACCCGGGGCAGGCCGCTGGCCGTGCGCTGGCGGTTGAGCAGCGCACAGGCACGGCGGTAGCCGTAGCTGGTCAATGCCAGGATGTGCTTGCGCAGCTCGGCAAGCAGCTCAGCATCAGCTGCCTGCGCTCGGCCGCGACGGCCATCACGCCAGCTAGGCGCCCGGGCTTGCCGTGTATGAACGTTCGAGCGCGCCACATCCAAAGCCCGGCACACGGCCATCACTGGCCGTCCTTGGGCTAGCGAAGGGTGAGCGCGCAATCCACTTTTTTCTGCAGCGAGCTCCACCGCTTCTTTGAGGATTTCGTTCTCAAGGGTCTTTTTGCCCAGGATGCGCTGCAGCTTGGAAATCTCGGCCCGGGCGGCGGCCAGCTCGGACGCCGGCACGACTGACTCCCCCGCAGACACAGCCGTCAAGGCGCCCTGACGCTCCAGTTTGCGCCACTGAAACAGCAAACTCGCCGAAACACCCTCCTGGCGCGCCACCAGCGACACGCTCATGTCCGGCTCGTAGGTGCGGCGCACCAGAGCCGACTTTTCTGCCAGGGACCAGCGCCTGCGGCGCTGGTCCTTAAGGATGACTTCCACGGTATCCGTATGCCTATTCATATTCATGGTCTAACTCCTATCTTCAAAGATAAGCGATGGACCATGTCCGGAGATTCAGGGGGCTAGCTCAGCCAACCAGAACGGCGCGCGCTTGGCGATAATTGACGAGCAAGGCGTCAAATTGGTGAAGCTGGCTCAGGGCATCCTGAAGATTGGCTTAGTACCATCTGAACTGCCCATTGTTGTTGAGACAGATGATGGCCAGTTCATCACCATTGAAGGGAACCGTCGTTTGGCGGTACTTCAGGTTCTACTGAACCCGGATCTCGCCAAGGACACGCCAATCTATCGCTCGTTCTCAAAAATGAACAAGGAGAGCTTTGATGCGATCCCCGAGTTATGGATTTCGTTATTGCGCCGGATCGCAAAACTGCCCTGCTCTGGGCAAATCGCAAGCACTCCAACGGACTTGCAGGTGTAGGTACTGAACATTGGACGTCAATGGCGAAAGCCCGGGCTGATGTGGATCAGGGTATTGCACGCCCTGGACTAGATGTGGTTGAGTTCGTCATGACCAACCCACGATTGAACGAAATCGCAAGCGAGGGCGTGTAAAGCATCCAGATCAAGGCTGAGCATGCGTACCATGTTGAACGATACCAGCTTGGAGGTATTCAAGCCGCCAGTGCGGGCGCCCCGCCCTAGCACTCATTGCGAACCGGAAATTCATGACGTCCTGGCAGAGCAAACTTCTATTGATCGCCGCCAATGCAAGGTTGCAACCTTGAATGTCGAAGCCGGATGCAGGTGTTCCGCGGCATTGGCGTCCAAATCAGACATCAGCTTGACGACAGGATTGACTCTCTCCGTGTCCATATCGCCTTTTTGCTACTGGCGAGGCCCTAAACAACTGAGCGGTGAGTCTGCTCGGTCGCATTCTAAAAACCGAAATCTCATCAGCGCTTCTGACAGCTCGCACATCGATGCCAATCAGTGGTATCGCTTACAGGGACCTGCCACTGCAGACCACGATAGTACTGCAAGTACTAAGGTATTGATGCTTCGGTAGGACCTACTATGAGCGGTGCCAAGATGAAAACCTTCTCTATTTTTTAGTTTTAACTGTGGCACCTCGCGCCTCATCCTTAAAATTCAGAATAGTTTTTGCCTTTTGCATCCCATTTAGTTCTCGGAAGTCTTCGGCAAGGCTTATCTTCACACGCTTCAGCAATAGCTTTAAAAGCTGTTGGTCTCCAGGAGTTAACCCTGACATTGCAATCTGATTGACCTCGTCAGAGATAGCGAGCAAGGGCTTTCGAAGCTTCCTCGCGTGTGGCGATAAGTGAATGTGAATTTTCCGCTTGTCCGCCTCGTCACGACGCCGCTCTACTAGCCCATCTTTTTCCATCGCCCGAATCATCTCCTGCACAGAGGGCTCCGTAATACCTAAGCGGTCGGCAATTTCACGCTGAGTCAGGCCATCTCTTTGCCACAAAACTCGAAGTGGATACCAACTACCACCCCTAACGTCGTGTTCTGCGATGCGCGCATACAGTGACCTCCGAACATGCCGAGAGGTTTCGGCAATCAAAAAGCCAATGGCGTCATCAAGATTGTCGTCTAGGGCGAGCGCCATGGATTTTTTTAACATATTTCCCTTCGATAGCCTGATCATATATATCAACTATTTGAACAGCTTATTGCCTAAGATTCAAACGACATACCACCAAATATACTAAGGAACCTTGCTATTTTTTTAATTGTGAATTACAGTTTGGATTGTTTCTTAAAGAGACTCCAAAGCCTATGCATGCAAAAGACATTCCCGAAGGTATCCTTCCAGCGCATTCCGCGCTTTTCTACGGCGGCTCATGGCATGAACCGAGTTCCGGTCAATATTGCGACACAATCAATCCTGCATATAACCAGCCCATTACTAAGGCACCGGTGGCAAATGCAGCTGATGTTGACGCTGCGGTTAGGGCTGCTCACACCGCTTTTCCAGCTTGGGCTTCAACGCCACCTGTTGAACGCGGCCGATGCCTGCGCAAGGCAGCCGACATTTTGCGAAAACACGCAAAAGAGCTGGCCCTGCTCGACTCGCTCAATAACGGCAATCCCGTGTCGGCACTCGCAATGGATGCTGATTTCGCTGCTGACTGTCTAGACTATTTCGCGGGTCTTGCTACAGAAGTCAAGGGCGAAACCATTCCAATGGGTGACGGGAATTTCAACTACACCGTCCAAGAGCCACTTGGCGTTGTCGCGAGGGTGGTCGCTTACAACCATCCCTTGATGTTCGCCGCAGCGCGTCTTGCTGCGCCTTTGGCGGCAGGAAACACGGTTGTACTCAAGGCGCCCGACCAGGCCCCTTTGTCCATCATTCGTTTGGCAGAACTGGTCGGGAATATTTTTCCGCCTGGTGTTGCAAATTTTCTTTGCGGTTCCCGCGAATGCGGTGATGCCATGACGAGACACCCGCTGGTTCAGAAAATCACGCTGGTCGGCGGCGTATCCACAGGAAAAGCGGTAATGAAGACGGCTGCCGACAGCCTCAAGCCAGTCCTTCTCGAGCTTGGTGGTAAAAACGCTTTGGTGGCATATCCGGATGCTGACATCGAAAAGCTCATCAGCGGTGTGATTGGAGGGATGAACTTCACTTGGTCGGGCCAAAGTTGCGGCTCCACCAGTAGAGTGTTTTTGCACGAATCGATTTATGACGAGGTTCTTGAGCGGGTCGTTAAGTTGCTACCCCAGCGCCACAAGCCAGGGATACCGACCGATCCAACAACGACCATGGGCTCATTGGTCAATGCCGCACAACTGGAAAAAGTCAAACGCTACGTCGCCATCGGTCTCGAGGATGGAGGCCGCCTGGTGGCTGGCGGCAGGCAGCCAGAGGATGAAGCGCTGAAGGATGGATTTTTTTACGAGGCGACGGTTTTTGCGGACATGCAACCCTCAATGCGCCTTGCACAGGAGGAGGTTTTCGGCCCTGTCATGTCGGTTTTTAAATGGCATGACGAGGAAGCGCTTTGGGACGCCGTCAATGGGGTCGACTTCGGTCTCACGGGGTCTATCTGGACTCAGAACCTAAATACAGCACACCGTGCGGCGTCAAGCAATCGGGCATAGGCCGGGAGGAATGCTTCGCTGAACTGCTCGAATTTACCTACACGAAGAATATAAACATCAAGTTCTAAAAGCTAGCCACCAATTACTACAGGAGACATATTTATGAAACAAGCAATTTTAAAAGTCCGATCACCCTTCCTGAGCAATCTGATCACTTCGGTGATCCTAGGCTTGATTGGCTTTAGCAGTTGGGCACAGCCTTTCCCGTCAAGGCCTGTAAAGCTCATCGTCCCCTTTACTGCCGGAGGCTCTGTTGACGCAGTTGGTCGCGCGGTCGGACAGGGCCTCTCTGAGCAGTTGGGGCAACCTGTAGTCGTAGAGAACCGACCCGGCGCAGACGGCGCCATAGGGACGAGCGAGGTAATACGGTCAAAGGCAGACGGCCATACCTTGCTGGTGGCGACAAATACCCAAATTCTTGCCGTGCCCACACTGAGGCTTAAATCTCCCTATGACCCGCTTACCGCACTGCAACCCATCGGGATGCTGGGACAGTCAGCATTCTTCATGTATGTTCACCCAAGCTTGCCAGTCAATAATTTAAGGGAATTTATTGCTTATGCAAAAGAAAATCCCGGCAAGCTCAGTTATGCATTTGGTAACTCCACGGGCAACCTGGCCGCTGCCCAACTTGTGAGGGTTGCAGGTGTGCAGATGACCGGTATCCCCTACAAAGGCGAAGCACCTGCACTGCCTGATCTCCTGTCCGGACGAGTCCAAATGATGCTTGCCTCGACTACAAGTATGTTGGTCATGGCCAAAGAAGGAAAACTGAAGGTGATTGCCTTGATCGGCGACC
>JAQGLT010000085.1 GCA_028292745.1 Polaromonas sp.
GTCACCGTGGTGGTCGAGCTCAAGGCGCGGTTTGACGAGGAGGCCAACATCAACTGGGCCGAAATGCTTGAGTCCATCGGTGCCCAGGTGGTCTATGGCGTGATGGGCCTGAAAACCCATGCCAAGAAGCTCCTGGTGACACGCCGGGAAGGCCTGAGCCTGGTCCGGTATGCCAACATGTCCACCGGCAACTACAACCCCGGCACCGCCCGGCTCTACACCGACATCAGCTACCTGACGGCCGACCCGCTGCTGACCTCGGACATCGACCATGTGTTCGTGCATCTGGCCAGCCACAGCCGCCTGCCCAAGCTGCACCGCCTGCTGCTGGCGCCGTTTCAGCTGCACCGCAAGCTGCTGGAGAAAATCGGCTTGCTTGCCCACGCCGCGCAGCATGGCAAAAACGCGCGCATCGTCATCAAGACCAACGCCCTGACCGACGAGGACCTGATGCGGGCGTTGATCAAGGCCGGGCAGTGCGGCGTCAAGATCGACCTGATCGTGCGCGGCGCCTGCATGCTGCCGGCGCAGGTGCCGGGCGTGACCGACAACATCCGCGTGCGTTCGGTGATCGGGCGCTTCCTGGAGCATTCGCGCGTGTTCTATTTCCGCTGCGGGGACGACGAGACGCTTTACCTGTCCAGCGCCGACTGGATGAACCGCAACATGCTGCGGCGGGTCGAGCTGGCCTGGCCGGTGACCGACCCGGTGATTCGCCAGCGCATCGTCGATGAGTGCCTGGTGGCCTACCTGCAGGATGGGCGGGACGCCTGGGACTTGCAGCCGGACGGAACCTATGCGCTGGTCAAGCCGGCCGACCCGGCGCGGCGGCATGGCGCGCAATCGGCGCTTATGGGGCGCTACTCGGCCTTGAAAACGCATGAAAGGTAGCTGATCATGGACCTGATTTTGTGGCGCCATGCCGAGGCGGAGGAACTGCCCGCGGGCGAATCCGACACGCGCAGCGACCTGGAGCGCAAGCTGACGCCGCGCGGGGAAAAGCAGGCGGCGCGCATGGCCGAGTGGCTGGACAGGCAGTTGCCCGGCAGCACCCGCATCGTGGTGAGCCCGGCCAGGCGCTGCGAACAAACAGCACTGGCGCTGGGCCGCAAATTCAGGCTGCGCAGCGAACTGGCCCCCGGCGCCGCGCCGGCGGCGTTGCTGGAGCTGGCGCAGTGGCCCCTGAGCAAGGTGCCGATGCTGGTGGTGGGGCACCAGCCCACGCTGGGGCAGGCCATTGCCGGCCTGCTGGGGTTTCAGGAAAGCGATTGCGCCATCAAAAAAGGCGCGCTGTGGTGGCTGCGCACCCGCGAGCGCGACGGTCAGCTGCAAACCGTCGTGGTCACCGTCCAGTCGCCCGATCTGCTTTGAAGCGGCCAGGCGCGTGAACGAACGCCTGAACCCGTCCTGTCAGGCACCGCAAACCACCATCAGCGTCCACGGGGTTTTCTGCCAGGCCAGCACCTCTTCCTGCAGCAGATAGGCAGATTGCGGAAAAGCCTGGTCCCAGCCGGGCCGGCAGGTCAGCATGAAGCGCCGGCCGGGCTCGTCATCCCATTGGAACTGCATGCCCTTGAGGTCGGGATCGAGCCGCGCATGGCACAGGATGACCGCCAGCCGCAGGCACAGCAGCTGCTGGACGAACCGCCGGTCTTCAAAATCGGCCTCCAGCTTGCGCAGTTTGCCGCGGTGGCCCAGCACCAGCAGGCCCAGGCGATGCATCTCATGCACCGCAAAGCCGGGCGCGTCGGCATTGTCAAGAATGTAGGCGCCGTGCTTGTGGTAGTAATTGTGCGAAATCTGGCTGCCGACCTCATGCAGTTGCGCCGCCCACGCCAGCTCGCGCTTGAGGCTGACGGATTCCGCTCCGGGCAAGCCGGTCCCCGCCAGCACGAACAGGTGCTGCGCCACCTTGCTCAGTCGCGCGGCCTGCACGGTGTCGGTGTTGAAGTTGTGCGCCAGGCGCTGCACGCTGGTGGCGCGCAGATCCGTCAGGTCTTCATCCCGGTCCAGCAGGTCATACAGCACGCCATGGCGCAGCGCGCCCTGGGCGGCCTGCATCCGCTCGATGCCCAGCAGGTCAAACACGGCCTTCAGCACGCTGATGCCGCCGCCGATGACGGCCCGGCGCTCTTCCTTCAGGCCGTCGAGCTTGAGGCGGTCCGCGCTTTGCGCCTTGATCAGCCGCTCCAGCAGCCATTGCAGGCCTTCGCGGGTGACCACGTCGGGCGGCCAGCCGGCGGCAGTCAAGACTTCGCAGACCGCGCCAATGGTGCCCGACGAGCCGTAGGCCGCATTCCAGGTGTCCGGGCGATAAATGGTCACGGTTTCGTCAAGCACGGCCTTGGCGGCGATTTCAGCCAGCGCGAAAGCCCGGGTGGTGAACTGCCCCTCGGGAAAATAACGCATCGACCAGGCCACGCTGCCCACCTGGTACGACTCCAGGGTGCGTGTTTGCAGCCCGTGCCCCAGGATCAATTCGGTGGACCGGCCGCCGATGTCCACCACCAGCCGGTGTTCATCCGACTGCGGCAGCAGGTGGGCCACGCCCTGGTAGATCAGGCGCGCTTCCTCGCGGCCCGCAATGACGTCGATTGGAAAACCCAGGTTTTTCTGGCCGCGCCTTAAAAATTCGTCGCGGTTGACGGCTTCGCGCAGGGTCTGGGTCGCCACGGCGCGGACCTGCGCCTTTTCAAAAGCAGCCAGCCGCTCGCCAAAACGCGCCAGGCAGTCCCAGCCGCGCTGCATGGCGTCCTTGGACAGGTTGCGGTCGGCATCCAGGCCATTGCCCTGTCGCACGGTTTCCTTGAGGTATTCGATCCGGTGGATGCGGCCGTGGTCATAGCGGCCAATCTCAAGTCGAAAGCTGTTGGACCCCAAGTCCACAGCGGCAAGCAGTGTTCCGTTTTGCATGTATGAGCTTTTGATTTCGGAACCCAGCATAGCATTGGCGCTGCGCGTGATACAGCCAGGATGCCGCTCATCCGATCAGGCGGCCATCCATCGTCATCATGCTTTGCGTCACGTAGGTGCCGCTTCTGCGCTGGGCATTGAAACTGATGCGAAAGCCGCCGATGTTCAGGCTGGCGCGGCGCTGAAAACCGGCCAGAGCGGTTTGACGGTTCAGCGGGCCGTCGACGCCATTGAGAACTTCATAGGTGTAGCGGGCGGCGATGAAGCCGGCCAGGCTCAGCGGGGTGGGCGGCTCATCGAACAGGCGTGCCAGCGTTTCCCTGAACTGCCGCACGACCGGCAGGCTGGCATTGGCCAGGGGAACCGGTTGGGTGGCAATGATCGGGGTGCTGCGCGCCGCGCCCATCTGCATGAGGGTTGCCAGATTGACATCGGCCAAGGCCACAATGTAGCGCTGGCGCGATTCCTTCTGGAGCCCCTGCGTGAATTCGGCAAGCTCGGGCGTGCCGCCCACGAACAGCAGCACCGCCGGCGTGTCCGCCTTGAGCTTCTGGCCCATCTGGCGCAGGTCGCCCGTGCCCGGATACGACTGCAGCTGAAGCTGCAGGGCGCCTGCAATGCGCTCGACTTCGACATGGTAGGCAGAATGGTCGCGCGGCGTGGCATAGACCGCGCCCAGCGCTTTCAGGCCCATGACCGACAGCGTCTTCAAGGCATGGGCGATCTGCTCCTGGCGTGCGGCAAAGATGGGAAACGTGTTGTCGTCCACCGCCAGGCTGGAGTTCTGCAGCCACGGCGCGGCATGGGCGATGTTCAATCCGCCCTGCAGGGAGAGGGCTGCGATCTGGCTCGCCAGCTGGTCACCGGCACTGCCTGACAGCGCAAGGCACGAAGGGTTGTCCTTCACGCCCGCCAGCGCCGCGCGCAGACTGGCGGGGGTGCCGTCGGTTTCCAGCGCCAGGTGCTCGACCCGCCGGCCGCGAATGCCGCCATGCGCATTGATGTCCTGCCAGGCCGCACGGGAACCGATCAGAAAGTCCTTGGAAACGTCCTGCTGCGCGGCAGAAAAATCCACCGGCTGCGCAACGACCAGGTTGCCCGAGGCTGCTGGCTTGCCGGGCTGCGCCCAGCCCGGCGCGGCTGCCGCGGCTGCCGCCAGCAAACTGGCGCGCTGCAGCCATTGGCGGCGGCCCATGGCGCATGTGGTAAGTGTCATAAAAGTTTTCAGGCGGCTTACGCCCTGAGTGAAATTGCTATTGAATAAAGAGCGGGTTGCGCAGAAGGGGCAAGCGCTAGCGGCATGAATTGCTTAAGAAATGTCTGCGCCGGCGTTTAGCGCTTGGCGGGCGGCATCAGGACGCTGTCCATGATGTGCACGACGCCATTGCCGGCAGAAATGTCCGGCGCCTGGATCAGCGCGTCCTCCACCGTCACGAAGTCGCCTGCCCTGGACAGGGCCAGCTCGGCGCCATTCACGGTTTTGGCGTTGCCGTTCTTGACGTTGGCAACCATGACTTTGCCCGCAAGCACGTGGTAGGTCAGCATGGCTTTGAGTTTTTCCGGATCGGCCGCCAACCCTTCCATCGTCTTGGCCGGTACATTCGCGAACGCTTCATTGCTTGGCGCAAACACGGTGAAAGGGCCTGCTCCCTTGAGCGTGTCGCTCAGGCCGGCCTTGGCGATCAAGCCGTTCAGGGTGGAGAGCTGGGGGCGCGCGGCAATGCGGTCGACGACCGACACGGGTGGCGACACTGACGCGCAGCCGGCAAGGGCGGCGACAAGGGCGGCGGTAGCCATCAAAAAATAGCGTGGGTTCATGGGTGCTCCTGAATAAGACAGCGCCAAGCGTAGGAGGCTTCAATGACGGCTGCGTGACAGCGGGTTGACTGTTTTGTGACATGAACGGCAATTGACGAGGCATCGGGCCCAGCTGGCGGCGCTGTCACATGCTTGTCATACAAGCGTCCTACAGTTGCGGCATCTCTCCTACCAACCGCAAAGGTGTACTGATGAATTCAACGCTCAAAGCTTCCATGACCATGATCCTGGGTGCTGTCCTGGTGTCTTTCGCCCCGCTGTCGGCTGCGCAGGATGTCACGGGTGCCGGTGCCAGCTTTCCCGCGCCGCTGTATTCCAAGTGGGCTTCCGACTACAACAAGGCCACCAATGTGAAAATCAACTACCAGTCGGTGGGCTCGGGTGCCGGCTTGCGCCAGATCGAGGCCAAGACGGTCGACTTCGGTGCATCCGATGCGCCGCTGAAGGATGAAGAGCTGGCCAAAAAAGGCCTGATGCAGTTCCCCACCGTCATCGGTGGCGTGGTGCCGGTTGTCAATATCAAGGGCATCGCCTCTGGCCAGCTCAAGCTGAGCGGCCAGGTGCTGGGCGATATCTACCTGGGCAAGATCACCAAATGGACCGACCCTGCCATCAAGGAGCTCAACCCGGCGCTGCCTTTGCCCGATGCAGCCATCGCGCCGGTCCGCCGTGCCGATGGCTCGGGCACCAGCTTCATCTTCACCAACTACCTGAGCAAGGTCAACCCCGAGTGGAAAACCAAGGTGGGCGAGGGGACCGCCGTGAACTGGCCGGTCGGTGCCGGCGGCAAGGGCAACGAGGGCGTTGCCGCGTTTGTGGGCAGGCTGCCCAATTCGATCGGGTATGTTGAATATGCCTATGTGAAGCAGAACAAGATGACCTTTGCCCTGCTGAAGAATGCCGCCGGAAACTTCGTCTCGCCTGAAGACACCGCTTTCAAGGCCGCCGCCGCTGGGGCGGACTGGTCCAGAAGTTTCTACCAGATTCTGACCGAGCAGTCCGGCAAGGACGCCTGGCCCATCACTGGCGCCACCTTTATCCTGATGCAAAAAGTCCAGGACAAGCCGGCCCAGGCCACGACGGCGCTCAAGTTTTTCGATTGGGCCTATAAAAACGGTGACAAGACCGCGGATGATCTGGACTATGTGCCCATGCCTGCCAATGTGAAGGCAATTGTGGAAAAGTCATGGGCTGAGATCAAGGATGCTTCAGGCAAAGCCGTTGCCTATAAATAAGCTGCCAGACGCAGGCTTCGCACTTCAGCTCTCAGCCACAGGGTTTTATTCGTGTCCTCTACACTTCCGGCAAGCCGGGCCGCTTTGGAGTTTCCGGTAAAAGCGACCGGACGTGCCATGACCAATCCCCCCCCTGTCAATCCTTTCAAGCGAAGCCGGCTGCCGGACCGTGTTTTCGGCTGGGCCGCATTGGCGGCAGCGTTGCTGACGCTGGGTCTGCTGATCGGTATCCTGGTGTCGCTGGTGATAGGCGCCTGGCCGGCCATCAGCAAGTACGGCCTGGGGTTCTTGACCAGCAGCGTCTGGGACCCGGTGCAAAACGAGTACGGCGGGCTGGTGATGATCTACGGCACGCTCGCCACGTCCTTCATTGCGTTGCTGATTGCGGTGCCGGTGAGCTTCGGCATTGCCTTGTTTTTGACGGAACTGTCTCCCGCCTGGCTGAAACGGCCGCTCGGCACGGCCATCGAGCTGCTTGCCGCCGTGCCGTCCATCGTGTACGGCATGTGGGGACTGCTGGTCTTTGGCCCCATCCTGGCCACGTATGTCCAGCAGCCGCTGCAAAGCCTGTTCAGCGAGGTGCCCTACCTGGGCGCGCTGGTGTCGGGTCCGCCGGTCGGCATCGGCATTTTGTCGGCCGGCATCATCCTCGCCATCATGATCATCCCGTTCATCGCCTCGGTGATGCGCGACGTGTTCGAGGTCACGCCGGTGCTGCTCAAGGAGTCTGCCTACGGGCTGGGCGCCACGACCTGGGAAGTGGTCTACAAGGTGGTATTGCCTTATACCAAGGCCGGTGTCATGGGCGGCATCATGCTGGGGCTGGGCCGCGCGCTGGGCGAGACCATGGCGGTTACCTTTGTCATCGGCAACTTCAACCAGCTCGATTCCCTCAGCCTGTTCCAGGCCGCCAACAGCATCACCTCCGCGCTGGCCAATGAATTTGCCGAGGCGGCCGACGGCCTGCACCAGGCGTCGCTGATCTACCTGGGGCTGGTGCTGTTCTTCATCACCTTTGTCGTGCTGTCGCTGTCCAAGCTGCTGCTGTCGCAGCTGCAGAAAAATGAAGGGGCCAAGACATGAGCGCTGTGTTGCACGATGCGCGCCTGGCCAAGTTCAACCAGCGCAAGCGGGTCAATCGACTGGCATTGCTGCTGTCGCTGGCGGCCATGGCCTTCGGTTTGTTCTGGCTGTTCTGGATTCTCTGGGAAACCGTCAGGCTGGGCATCGGCGGCATTTCGGTCGCCACCTTCACCCAGATGACGCCGGCGCCCAACGAGGAGGGCGGCATCGCCAACGCGATCTACGGCTCCTTTTTGATGGTAATGCTGTCCACCTTCATCGGCACCCCGATTGGCATCATGGCCGGCATCTACCTGGCCGAATACAACACCAAGGGCTGGCTTGCGTCGCTGACCCGCTTCGTCAACGACATCTTGCTGTCGGCGCCGTCCATCGTGATCGGCCTGTTCGTCTATGCGGTCGTGGTGTCGCGCTTTCATTCGTTCTCAGGCTGGGCCGGCGTCATGGCGCTGGCGCTGATCGTGATTCCGGTGGTGATCCGCACCACCGAGAACATGCTGCAACTGGTGCCGCCCGGCCTGCGCGAGGCGGCCTATGCGCTGGGCGCGCCCAAGTGGAAAGTCATCACCCGCATCACCCTGCGGGCCGCGCGCTCGGGCGTGGTGACCGGCGTGCTGCTGGCCGTGGCACGCATTGCCGGCGAGACCGCGCCGCTTCTTTTCACCGCGCTGAACAACCAGTTCTGGACTTCCAACCTGGGCCAGCCGATGGCCAGCCTGCCGGTGACGATCTTCAAGTTTGCCATGAGCCCCTACGAAAACTGGCAGCAACTGGCCTGGGCCGGCGTGTTCATCATCACCGTGGCGGTGCTGGGCCTGAACATCCTGGCGCGCGTGCTGACGCGCAAAAAAGATTGACCCCTGGCTGGCCACTGCAAGCTGCCCGCTCCCCCACAAGACAAGGTTAATGATGCCTACCCCAACCGCTACCCGCGAAAAATCCAAAATTTCGGTCAGCAACCTGAATTTCTACTACGGCAAATTCCATGCCCTGAAGAACATCAATCTGGAGATTCCGCAGAACAAGGTGACTGCCTTCATCGGCCCGTCGGGCTGTGGGAAATCGACCCTGCTGCGGATTTTCAACCGGATGTATGAACTCTATCCCGAGCAGCGGGCTGAAGGCGAAGTGATGTTCGACGGCGCCAACCTGTTGACGTCCAAAGAGGATGTCGCCCTGATCCGTGCCAAGGTCGGCATGGTGTTTCAAAAACCAACGCCATTTCCGATGTCGATTTACGACAATATCGCT
>JAQGLT010000128.1 GCA_028292745.1 Polaromonas sp.
AAGGACCCGTCCAAGCGCGTGCTGCTGCTCGAAGCCGGGCGGCGGGACGACTATCACTGGATCCACATCCCGGTCGGCTACCTCTATTGCATCGGCAATCCGCGCACCGATTGGCTGTCCAGCACCGAAGCGGACGCAGGCCTGAACGGCCGCCAGCTGCGCTATCCGCGGGGCAAGGCGCTGGGCGGCTCGTCCAGCATCAACGGCATGATCTACATGCGCGGCCAGGCGCGCGACTACGACCGCTGGGCCGAGCTGACAGGCGACAGCGCCTGGACCTGGGAGAACGTGCTGCCCGCCTTCAAGCTGCATGAAGACCATTACAAGGGCGCCGACCCGCTGCACGGCGCGCGCGGCGTGGCGCCCGAGCTGATGCAGGACACACGCGACCCGTATCAGAAGATTCTTCGCCACCGCAATGCCGGCGGCGAATGGCGGGTCGAAAAGCAGCGCCTGCGCTGGGACATCCTGGATGCGTTCGCCGAAGCCGCCAGCCAGGCGGGCATTGCGCACACGCCGGACTTCAACCGAGGCAGCAACGAAGGCGTGGGCTATTTCGAGGTCAACCAGAAGAACGGCTGGCGCTGGAACACCGCCAAGGCCTTCTTGCGCCCCACCTGCCTGGGCCGGCCGAATTTCGAACTCTGGACGCATGCCCAGGTGTGCAAGCTGGTGATTCAGCAGCAGGCCGACGGCAGCCAGCGCTGCACCGGCGTCGAGGTCTGGACCGGCCAGGAGCGGGTCACGGCGCTGGCCACCCGCGACTCCGAACACAAGGGCGAGGTGATCCTGTGCGCGGGCAGCATCGGCTCGCCGCACATCCTGCAGCTGTCGGGCATCGGCCCGGCCGGCCTGCTGCAGCAGCACGGCATTCCCGTGGTGCAGGACCTGCCGGGCGTGGGCGCCAACCTGCAGGACCACCTGCAGATCCGTTCGGTGTACAAGATCCAGGGCGACAAGGACAGCCGGCGCTGGGGCCTGTCGCTCAACACCATGGCCAATTCGATGTGGGGCAAGGCGCGCATCGGGCTGGAGTATGCCGTTCGCCGCACCGGCCCGATGAGCATGGCGCCGTCGCAGCTGGGCGCCTTCACCCGCTCTTCGCCCGACCAGCCCTACCCCAACATCCAGTACCACGTCCAGCCGCTGTCGCTCGACGCCTTTGGCGAGCCGCTGCACAACTTCAATGCGTTCACCGCCAGCGTGTGCAACCTCAACCCGACGAGCCGGGGCAGCGTGCGCCTCAAGACCGCCCGGTTTGAGGACGCGCCGGCCATTTCACCGCTTTATCTGAGCACGCCAGAAGACCGGCAGGTCGCCGCCGATTCCTTGCGCCTGACACGCAAGATCGTCAGCCAGAGCGCGCTGGCCCGGTTCCAGCCCGAGGAGTTCAAGCCGGGCGTGCAGTTCCAGACCGACGAGGACCTGGCGCGGCTGGCCGGCGACATCGCCACCACGATTTTTCACCCGGTCGGCACCACCAAGATGGGCGCGCAGAGCGACCCGCTGGCCGTGGTGGACTCGCACCTGCGGGTGCGCGGCATTCAAGGCCTGCGGGTGGTCGATGCCGGCGTCATGCCCCTGATCACCAGCGGCAACACCAACTCGCCCACCTTGATGATTGCCGAGAAGGCGGCGCAGTGGATACGGGCGGGGATCTGATCCGATTGGTGATCGATTGCGGGCAGCGGGCGCGCAACCGCAGCGCGCCAGCCTGAAAAGCACGGCCTAGCGCAGCCCCTTGACATAGCGCGGCTCGTTGTGCCCTGGCGCATCTCCCTGGGCCGGGTTGAGCTCGGGCCAGCGGTTTGCGCTTGAATCACCCGAAACCGGCCTTTGGGCGTTGCCGGCTCGGGTCGTGTGCGCCTTGGCGGCATCCGCGACCCACGTGGTCAGCGGCCTGGCCACGTCAGGTTCCCCGGCCCCCATGACCGCTTCGAGCTTATCCGCCCAGACAGCCAGTTCGGCATGCCCCTCCTCGATCGCCTTGCCCCGGGCCAGGTGGGCCACCGCATGGGCATATTCCTGGTTGGTGGCCATCCATTCGGTATCGGTGACGCGGCCGGTCTTGCGGCGCAGCAGCACATGCAGGTGGGCGGCAATCGCCAATTTTTCGCTGGAAGACATGGTTAAGCTCCTAAAAGCGGGTGAATCGATCAGCTTCCCAGGCGTTCGGCATGCTGGTCAATGTCCAGGCCGTCGGTTTCAGCCGTCTCGCTCACGCGCAGGCTGACGAGCAGCGAGGTGAGCCACAACAGCAAGCCCGTCATGACCAGGCTGTAGAGCGCGACCGTTGCAGCGCCCACGAACTGGATCAGCACGCTGCCCTCGACACCTGAAATGGTCTTGCTGGCCAGCAGCCCGGTGAGCAGCGAGCCGACGATGCCGCCCACCCCGTGCACGCCGAATACGTCCAGCGAGTCGTCGGCCTTGAGGAGCCGCTTCAGCCCGGTGGCGCCCCAGTAGCACGCAACCCCGGCCACCAGGCCAAAAACCACGGCCGACCCGGACGACACGAAGCCGGCAGCCGGCGTGATCGCCACCAGGCCGGCGACCAGGCCCGAACACAAGCCCAGCAGCGAGGGGCGGCCGCGCGCCAGCCATTCAGCCCCCATCCAGGACAAGGCACCGGCGGAAGCGGCAATATGGGTCACCGCCATCGCCAGGCCCGCCCGCCCGTCGGCTGCCACCGCCGAGCCGGCATTGAAGCCGAACCAGCCGACCCACAGCATGCCCGCGCCGGCCATGGTCAGGCCCAGGTTGAACGGCGAAAAAGGCTCCCGGCCGTAGCCTTTGCGGGGGCCGAGCGCATAGGCGCAAACCAGCCCGGCAACGCCGGCATTGATGTGAACCACCGATCCGCCGGCAAAATCCAGCGCGCCCAGCTGGGCCAGCCAGCCGCCGGGCTCCCAGACCCAATGCGCGACCGGGGCATAGACCACCACCGTCCACAATCCCATGAAAATCAGCGTGGCCGAAAAGCGCATCCGCTCCACGAAGGAGCCGACCACGAGCGCGGCGGTGATGATGGCGAAGGTGAGCTGGAACATCGCATAGACCGATTCGGGAATATTCGGCGCAATGTGGCTGACCGCGACTTTCTGGCCATCCTTGATGTAATCGAGCCCCGAGAACCACAGCCGCTCGGTACCGCCCAGAAAGCGCCCCAGCGCACCGCTTCCGGGCGTGAAGGCTATCGAGTACCCGATGGTAAACCACAGCAGACTGACGATGGCGCAGATGGCGACGACGCAGGCCATCACGTTGAGAACGCTTTTGCGCCGCACCATACCGCCGTAAAACAGGGCGATTCCGGGCAGGGTCATCAGCAGCACCAGCGCAGTCGAGGTCATCATCCAGGCGGTATCGGCGCCGTTGAGGGTGCCCATTGCGACCCAGCCAGGCCGGGTGAGGGCTGCGGATGCAGGGGCCGGCACGGCCACAGTGTCGGTTGCAACGCCGGCGGGCACCTGTGCAAGCGCCTGCTGGGCCGCAATGCCCATCCAGAGCCAGAGGCACAAACCCAACGCCATCAGTTTCTTGCCATTCATAAGGGTCCAGCCTTTCTTTTAAGCAGTCACAAAAGTAACAAACAGCATAAGTCGTGCCACTATGTCTTAGGCGTCGAAGAATCAAGTGGAGCAGGAGCGCTGTGCTCCCTTGCAGATGGCCTGCATCGCGCAGCATCTGCCCGGTTTCGGGAGCGATTCAGGGATTTCCCGTGTATCGGGATATCCCTGATGCACTGCCACGGTGCACCGGCTATATTGCAGGTCTTGCCGTCGAGCCCAGGTGCTCGCGTTGCGGGGAGACGAGGAGACACTTTCATAATAGAAACCACCGACATTGGGCAACCCGTCTGTTCGGTAAAAAGCGCTGGCGATCCTGGCGCTTTTTTTTGCCCGTCATCGGCAATTTATTCATCAAATAGGGCTCTGGCGCATACCAGGCAAGCGCAGCCAGCTACTAATAAGATAGCAAAAATCACACTCGACGAATGCGACAATCGCCCGCATGGAATTGTTGCTTCTTTCTGTCGCGGCGCTGCTGGCCGGCCTTGTTGACTCGATTGTGGGCGGCGGCGGCCTGATTCTGGTGCCCACCTTGTTTGCGGTGTTCCCCACCACCCACCCGGCGACGCTGTTCGGCATCAACAAGGGCGCCTCGGTCTGGGGCACGGCAGTGGCAACGGCGCAGTACGCCCGCCGCGTCAATCTGCGCTGGGCGGCGCTGCTGCCCGCTGCTGCGGCGGGCTTTTGCGGTTCGTTCGCTGGCGCCTGGCTGGTCACGGTCATTGATCCAGGCTTTCTGCGCAAGGTCCTGCCTTTTGTGCTGGTCGCGGTACTGGGCTACACGCTGGTCAAAAAAGACCTGGGCCGGCACCACACACCGCGCTTTACCGGCCATGGGGAAACCGCGGTGGCTTGCGCCATCGGACTGGTGCTGGGCTTTTACGACGGGTTTTTCGGCCCTGGCACCGGCAGCTTCCTGGTGTTTCTATTCGTCCGCTGGCTGGGCTACGATTTTTTGAATGCCTCGGCTTCGGCCAAGCTGATCAACACCGCCACCAACCTGGCCGCGCTGGCGCTGTTTGCCTACAAGGGCCATGTCTGGTGGCATTTCGCCCTGATCATGGCGCTGGCCAACGTGGCCGGCAGCATCCTGGGCACGCGCCTGGCGCTCAGGCATGGGGCGGGTTTCGTGCGGCTGGTGTTCATCGGGGTGGTGAGCGCGCTGATTTTGAAAACCGGCTACGACGCTTTTCTGAAATAGCGGCCCGGCCCGGTCAGCGCGCTGCCGCGCCGATGTCGGCCAGCAGGGCATTCATGTCCGCAGCCTTGCGCGGCTTGCCGGTTGGCGCGGCAGCCATGCCCTTTTGCACCGCCAGCATGTCTTCCTCGCTCGGGTACTGGCCCAGCAGCATGTAGTCGAACACGCGCCGGGCAATGGGCGCCGCCACCCCGGCGCCCCAGCCGGCATTCTCGACAATCACCGCCAGCGCGATTCTGGGGTTGTCGGCGGGCGCGAAGGCCATGTACACCGCATGGTCGCGCTGGTGCTCCTCCATGCGCGACTTGTTGTACTTGCCCTTCTGGCCGATCGTCACGGCCTGCGCGGTCCCGGTCTTGCCGCCGCTCAGGTAGGGCGCGCCGGCAAACACCCTGGTCGAGGTGCCCTGCTGCGTCACGCCCACCAGCGCCTTGCGCACAATCGCCACATGCTCGGGCTTGTAGCCCAGGTTGACCGGCGGGTCCGGCTGCAGCGCATGCGCCTGGCCGGTCACGGTGTTGCGGGTGCCCATCACCAGGCGCGGCTTGTGCTTGATGCCGTTGTTGGCCAGCGCGGCGGTGGCCTGGGCCAGCTGCAGCATGGTAAAGCTGTTGTAGCCCTGGCCGATGCCGAGCGAGATGGTTTCGCCGGCGAACCATTTCTGCTGCTCGGGCCGCTTGAAATAGCTGCGCTTCCAGGCCTGGTTGGGCAGCACGCCGCGCACCTCGCCCTGGATGTCGATGCCGGTGAGCTGGCCAAACCCCAGCGGCGCCATGAAGTCGTGCATGGCCTCCACGCCGATCTCGTTGGCCAGCGTATAGAAGTACACGTTGCTGGACTCCACAATGGCGCGGTGCATGTCCATGAGGCCGCCGCGCTCGTTTTCGGGGCTGCCGAAGCGGTGGCCGCCGAACATGTAGTAGCCCGGGTCGTTGATGATGGCCGTGGGCGAGCGCTTGCCGGTCTGCAGCGCCGCCATGGCCATGAACGGCTTGTAGGTCGAGCCTGGCGGGTAGGTGCCGCGCAGCGCCCGGTTGAGCAGCGGCTTGTCGATCGACTCGTTCAGCGCCTGCCAGCTCTCCTGGTCGATGCCGTCGACAAACAGGTTCGGATCGAAGGTCGGCTTGCTGACGAAGGCGAGCACATCGCCGGTCTGCGGGTCCAGCGCCACCAGGGCGCCGCGCCGGGCGCCGAACATGTCCTCGACCAGCTTTTGCAGGCCGATGTCCAGCGACAGCATGACGGTGTCGCCCGGCGTGGCCGGGCTGCTGGCCAGCCTGCGCAGGGCGCGTCCGCCGGCCGAGGTTTCCATCTGCTCGACGCCGGTCTGCCCGTGCAGCTGCCGCTCGAAGCTCTGCTCGATGCCCAGCTTGCCGATGTAGTCGGTGCCGCGGTAGTTGCCTACCTCGTCGCGCTCCTCGATCGCGTCTTTTTCAGCCTGGTTGATGCGTCCGATATAGCCCACCACATGGCTGCCCAGCTCGCCGTAGGGATAGCTGCGAAACAGCCGGGCCTTGATGTCCACGCCCGGGAAGGCAAACCGCCGGGCCGCGAACCGGGCCACTTCCTCGTCGGTCAGGCGGGTGCGCAGCGGGATCGATTCAAAGCTTTTGGATTCCTCGCGCAGGCGCTTGAAACGCCGCTTGTCCCGGGGCTGGATATCGACCAGCTTTTCCAGCGCGGCAATGGTCTCGTCCAGGTTCTCGACCTTGGACGGGGTGATCTCCAGCGTATAGGCCGAGTAGTTGGACGCCAGCACGATGCCGTTGCGGTCCAGGATCAGTCCGCGGTTGGGCACGATGGGCACCACGGCCGTGCGGTTGCTCTCGGCCTGCTCGCTCAGGTCGGCATGGCGATACACCTGCAGGTACACCAGCCGCGCGGCCACCAGGGAAAAGGCCACCAGCACTGCCAGCCCCGCCACCACCACGCGCGCACGAAAGCGCGACAAGTCGGCTTGAACGTTTCGAAGTTCAGTCATGCGCTTGCGACCCGTCGTAAGGAGAAAAGTGCCAGCAAACCATAGGGAGCCCTAAAAAATAAGCCCCGCCTTCCAGGGCACGACCAGTCTTTCGAATCACGCGCAGCAAAGAGCCTCGCGGCCCACCCCTCCCCGCCCGTGCCAGCACCGGCCGCGGAACTGGCTTCGCCAGGCCGCAGGCGGGCCAGCCCCCTCGGGGGGCAGCGCACCACACGCAGTGGGAAGCGTGGGGGCCACATTCACAATGGCCGGTTCTCATCCCGGTCCGGCGTGCGCAGCTGCGGCACCAGCAGCAAGACGCTGGCCACCGGCCAGAGCAGCGCCTCCAGCAGCGGCGCCAGCAGCACGATCCAGCCCGGAAAGACGCCGCCGCTCAGCAGGCGAACGAGCAGCTCCACCGCATGCGCCGCCGCGAATATCGGCAGCACCTGCAGCGCCTGCAGCGGCACCTTGAACCACAGGAGCCGGCGCTGGACCAAGGTGGCAAAAAAGATCAGCGCCGTGTAGGCAAAGGCGTGGTGGCCCAGCAGCGATGTCTGGTGAACATCGGTTGCCAGGCCAAACATGAAGGCGATGCCAATCCCCACCCTGAGCGGCTGGTGCACGCTCCAGAACACCAGCACCAGCGCCAGGAAGTCGGGCATCCAGGGCGCCCGTCCCAGCGGCAGCATGTTCAGCAGCAGGGCAGCCGCCAGGCTGCTCCAGATGAACAGCGGATTGGCGGGCAGCAGCAGTTGCTGGCCGGCGCGCATGATCATTTGGCGCCTCCCCTTCTGGCCGGCGCCGCCGGTGCGGCGGGTGGCGGCCGCAGGGCGACCTCGGACGTGATCGGCTTGACCACGATGACATGCCGCGCCCCGCTGGTCAACGCCTGCGGCACGCAGTGGATTTTTGAAAAGGCGGACTCGGCCCGGTGCTCGATTCGGCTCACCCGGGCCACCGGCAGGCCCGGCGGATAAACGCCATCGACCCCGCTGGTGGTGAGCAGGTCGCCCTCCTGCACGTCGGCATTGCTGCCCATGAAGCGCAGTTCCATGCCGGCGCCGCCCGTGGTCGGGTCGCCATAGGCCACGCTGCGCGCGCCGGTGCGCACATTGAGCACCGGAATGGCCAGATCCCGGTCGACCACCAGCGTGACCTCGCTGACCAGCGGATAGACCCGCGTGACCTGCCCCAGCACGCCCGACTCATCCAGCACCGGCGAGCCCTGTTCAATCTGGTGCGTCTGCCCTTTGTCGATGATGACCTTGCGCGAGTAAGGGTCGGCCGCGTCGTACAGCACCTCGGCCGCGATCACGGGACTGGCCAGCTGCTCTTTCAGCGCCAGCAGCCTGCGCAGGCGGTTGTTTTCCTGCATCAGCTCTTCCACCTGGCCGGCGCGCAGCGACTGCAGCGCCAGCCTTTTACGGGCTTCCTCGCTTTCGGACCGGGCCTGGCTCAGCTCGGTGAAGTAACCGCTGGCGTTGCGCAGCGCATGCACCGGCTGCAAGGCCACCCACTGCACCGGGTACAGGGCGGTGGCAAGCGCGGCGCGCAAGGGCTGGGTCACCTTGAAACGCGCATCGGCGACCATCAGCAGCAGCGACAGCGCGCCGAAGAACATCAGCCTGGAAAAGACCGACGGCCCCTGGTTGAAAAAGGGCGGCAGGGATCTGTCGAGGGTGCCTAGGGCCATGGTGCGCTTTCAAGCAGGTCCGGTGTCATGCGGCAGGCTACGGCATGGGACTGGCCTGAGGGGGAGCGTCGCGAAAAGCCTATTCCGTGGTGAAGATCGAGCCCATGCGGTCCATGCGCTCCAGCGCAATGCCGCAGCCGCGCACCACGCAGGTCAGCGGGTCCTCGGCGACCAGCACCGGCAGGCCGGTTTCCTCGGCCAGCAGGCGGTCCAGGTCGCGCAGCAGCGCGCCGCCGCCGGTCAGCATCATGCCGCGGTCGGAAATGTCGGCGCCGAGCTCGGGCGGCGTCTGCTCCAGCGCGTTCTTGACGGCCGAGACGATCTGGTTGAGCGGGTCGGTCAGGGCTTCGAGGATTTCGTTGCTGGAGATGGTGAAGCTGCGCGGCACGCCTTCGGACAGGTTGCGGCCCTTGACTTCCATTTCCTTGACCTCGGAGCCCGGGAAGGCCGAGCCGATGGTCTTCTTGATGACTTCGGCCGTCGGCTCGCCGATCAGCATGCCGTAGTTGCGCCGGATGTAGTTGATGATGGCCTCGTCGAAGCGGTCGCCGCCGACGCGCACGCTGCCCTTGTAGACCATGCCGCCCAGCGAGATCACGCCGACCTCGGTGGTGCCGCCGCCGATGTCGACCACCATCGAGCCGCTGGCCTCCGACACCGGCAGGCCGGCGCCCAGCGCGGCGGCCATGGGTTCCTCGATCAGGTAGACGGCGGCGGCGCCGGCGGCCTCGGCCGCGTCCTTGATGGCGCGGCGCTCGACCTGGGT
>JAQGLT010000152.1 GCA_028292745.1 Polaromonas sp.
AAACAGCTCTGTGGCATTGTTCATGGTGGGGCACCTTCACACGCATTTGGGAGATGCCATTTTTGACCCAAGGCCTATCTGCTGTCACCCTGATACCGCAGCGCTGCTTATCCAAAACTCAGGTTAAGTATTATTCGGCCCTGATCATCGACCTGAACGCGGCGTCAAAAGCCAGAGTGTCCAGCCCGCGCACAGCCACTGGGCAACCAGCATCGCACTGCCCAGTCCGTGCCAGAGCCTGAGACTGCCGCCTTCGGCACGGGCGCTGGCAATGCGAGGCACCGCGCCAAATTCGACAAGCAAAGCCAGCAGCAGTCCTGCCACTATGAATTTTATAGCAGAGTGCGCAGATGCAGCCTGCGTCTCTTCGTCTTTTTGATTAAAAACCAGCAGCATCAGCATGGCGCAGCCGATACCCATCCAGGCTTGCGCGGAAAACAGCTTCGCCGCCATGGCGCCGGCGCTGGCCGGCGTGCCCATGTGCAGGAACAGCATGGGCACGACGACACAGCCCAGGGACGTCAGGCTGCCCCACCAGAGTGCTGCAGCCAAAATGCCGACCCGCAAGCGGGCGGGATGGCGCATCAGAGGTAGTTGACCGCGACGATCTCGTAGCGCCTGATGCCGCCGGGCGCGACCACTTCGGCGGTATCTCCCTCATTCTTGCCAATCAGGGCGCGTGCAATCGGCGAGCCGATGTTGACCAGGCCGAGCTTGATGTCGGCCTCGTCTTCACCGACGATCTGGTAGGTCACGCTGTCGCCCGTATCTTCGTCTTCCAATTGAACGGTCGAGCCAAAAACCACGCGCGTGCCCGGCTCCATCACCGACGGATCGATGATCTGGGCGGCGGACAGTTTGCCCTCGATTTCCTGGATACGGCCTTCGATAAAACCTTGGCGGTCCTTGGCGACTTCATATTCAGCGTTCTCGCTCAAGTCCCCCTGGGCTCGCGCTTCGGAAATTGCATTGATGACCCAGGGGCGGTCAACGGTCTTGAGGTGGTGCAGTTCTGCCTTGAGCTTTTCCGCGCCACGCTTGGTAATGGGAAGGGTAGTCATTTTCACGGTCTCCAAAATGCAAACCGCCAGGCGTCATGCCCAGCGGTTGTTGGCTTAATTATGCCGCACCTGAATGCACAGCAGCCAGCCAGTCAAACCAAGTCCCTGGAAAAAACCAACCTTGGCAGCAACTACCGGCAGCGTGCGCGGTCCGCTGCTCCAGCCGGCGCTTTCAGCGAATTTGAGCCGGCATAATATGGCCGGCAAGCTTTCAGGGAAGTTTGACCTCCTGACTTTCAGCTTCCATCTTTCATCTTTTCTTTTCCATCTTTTATTTCCCTTCAGTGGACTCGTTCTTTAGGCAGCACCCAACTTCATATGACTGAAATTCCGGTGCCAAAAGACCTCAGACGGTTTATCTTGACCAGCGTGGAGTCGATTCCCTACCTTGAGGCGATGCTGCTGCTGCGCACCGAGTACAACGCGCCATGGGATGCGGCGCGGCTGGCACGGCGGCTTTACATCAGCGAGAAAAAATCCGCCGACCTGCTCCGGGCGCTGCAGGCAGCGGGCATCCTGGTGTTTGCCGGTCAATCGGCGTCGAGCTACTGCTATCGTCCGGCGAGCCCCGAACTGGGGACGATGATCGATTGCCTGGCCGAGTTCTATGCATCCCATTTGGTCGAAGTCACCCATCTGGTCCACTCCAAGCACGACAAGAGAGCCGAGAAATTTGCCAATGCCTTCCTGTGGCGCAAGGATTCATGATGCCTGAATTGATTTACCTGCTTTGCGCGTTGACATCGGTTGTCTGCGCAGGCCTTTTGCTGCGCAGCTACCACCAGACCGGCTTTGCGCTGCTGCTGTGGAGCGGGCTGTGCTTTTCCCTTCTGGGGCTCAATAACCTGGCGCTGGTGCTGGACAAGCTGGTGTTTCCAGAGATAGATTTGTCCATCCTGCGCTTGCTGCTGGCGCTTGCCGCGTTGCTGCTGCTGCTCTTTGGACTGATCTGGCAAGACGACTAGGGGACCAACATGGACTTGACCCACATGAACAACTTTTTTGCCGGTGCGATCGCCTTGGCATCCCTGATCGCCGGCTTGTTTTTCTTTCGCTTCTGGTGGACGACGCGCGACCGCTTCTTTGTCTTTTTTGCCCTGTCGTTCTGGCTGGAGGCGGTGAACCGCACCTATCTCGGGCTAGCTGGGGAAATGCGCGAGGACTTCCCGGTTTACTACCTGATTCGCCTCTTGAGCTACGGGCTGATTCTGATCGCCATCTGTGACAAGAACCGCCCGTCCCGCCGGGCCCGGCAACGCAAAGGCGAGTGGTGAGTTTTTACCTCCCCGCCCGCCCGTCAGCGCCCGGCCTGGTCAAGCCAGCTGCGCATGCATTTCCTGCAGCGAAATCACGCTGAGGTTATCCAGGTACTTCATGCCTTCCACCGCAGCTTCTGCGCCGGCAATGGTGGTGTAGGTCGTGACGCGCGCCAGCAGCGCCGAGGTTCGGATCTGCCGTGAATCCGCAATGGCATTGCGTCGTTCTTCAACCGTGTTGATGACCAGGGCAATGTCGTTGTTCTTGATCATGTCAACAACATGCGGACGGCCCTCGGTCACCTTGTTCACGGTCGCGCACTCAATGCCCGCCTCGCGAATCGCAGCCGCCGTGCCTTTGGTGGCAACCACGTCGAAGTGCATCGCGCGCAGCGCGCGCGCCACCTCGACGGCACGCAGTTTGTCGCTGTTTTTAACGGTCAGGAAAACCTTTCCGGCTGTGGGCAAGCGCGTGCCTGCGCCCAACTGCGACTTCACGAAGGCCTCGCCAAAGGTTTTCCCCACCCCCATGACTTCGCCGGTCGACTTCATTTCGGGGCCGAGGATGGTGTCCACGCCAGGAAACTTTACAAACGGGAAAACCGCTTCCTTGACGCTGAAGTAAGGCGGCGTGACCTCATTGACGATGCCCTGCGATGCCAACGATTGGCCGACCATGCAGCGCGCAGCCACCTTGGCCAACTGTATGCCCGTGGCCTTGCTGACAAACGGCACGGTGCGGGAAGCGCGTGGATTAACTTCCAGTACGTAAATTACATCCGAACCGTCGATGTTCTGAATGGCAAACTGCACATTCATCAGCCCCACCACGTTCAGCGCCTCCGCCATGGCCGAAGTCTGCCGCTTGATCTCGGACACGGTCTGCAGCGTGAGCGAATACGGCGGCAAGGAGCAGGCCGAGTCGCCGCTGTGAACGCCGGCCTGCTCGATATGCTCCATCACGCCACCGATGAAGGTCTTGCCTTGCGAATCGCGGATGCAGTCCACATCGCATTCGATGGCATCGTTCAGGAAACGGTCGAGCAGCACCGGCGAGTCATGGCTGACCTTGACGGCTTCGCGCATGTAGCGTTCCAGGTCGCGCTGCTCATGCACGATTTCCATCGCCCGGCCGCCCAGCACATAGCTGGGTCGCACGACCAGCGGGTAGCCAAGTGCAGCCGCTTTTTCGAGCGCTTCGGCCTCGGTGCGAGCGGTGGCATTGGGCGGTTGGCGCAGCTCTAGCGCATGCAGCAGCTTCTGGAAGCGTTCGCGGTCCTCGGCCGCGTCGATCATGTCGGGCGAGGTCCCGATGATGGGCACGCCGTTGGCCTCCAGGTCGAGTGCCAGCTTCAACGGCGTCTGGCCGCCGTACTGGACGATGACGCCGAAGGGTTTTTCCTTGTCGACGATTTCCAGCACGTCTTCAAGCGTCAGCGGCTCGAAGTAGAGGCGGTCGCTGGTGTCGTAGTCGGTTGACACAGTTTCCGGGTTGCAATTGACCATGATGGTTTCATAGCCGTCCTCGCGCATCGCCATGGCCGCATGCACGCAGCAGTAGTCGAACTCGATGCCCTGGCCAATGCGGTTCGGGCCACCGCCCAACACCATGATCTTTTTCCTGTCCGTTGGCGCCGCTTCGCACTCGCTGCCCTCGGCCTCGTAAGTGGAATACAGGTAGGCCGTATTGGTTTCGAATTCGGCGGCGCAGGTGTCCACGCGCTTGTAGACCGGGCGCACGCCGAGCTTGATGCGTTTTTCGCGGATGGCGGTGTCGGTGGTTTTAAGTTGCTTGGCCAGGCGGCGGTCGGAAAAGCCTTTTTGCTTGAGCGCGCGTAGCGTGGCGGCATCAATCTTGTCGAGCGAAGTGGTTTCGAGTTCCAGTTCAATCTTGACGATCTGCTCGATCTGCACCAAAAACCAACGGTCGATCTTGGTCAGCTCGAACACTTCATCGACGGACAGACCCATGGCGAACGCATCGCCCACATACCAGATGCGGTCCGGGCCGGGCGCGCCGAGTTCCTTTTCCAGCACTTCGCGGTCCTGCGTCTTTTCGTTCATCCCATCGACACCGACCTCCAGCCCACGCAGGGCTTTTTGGAACGATTCCTGGAAGGTGCGACCCATCGCCATGACCTCGCCGACCGACTTCATCTGCGTCGTCAGGCGCGAGTCGGCGGTCGGGAATTTCTCGAATGCGAAACGCGGAATCTTGGTGACCACGTAATCGATGCTCGGCTCGAAGCTGGCCGGCGTCGCGCCGCCGGTGATCTCGTTGCGCAGTTCATCGAGCGTGTAGCCCACCGCCAGCTTGGCCGCGACCTTGGCAATCGGAAAGCCCGTGGCCTTCGACGCCAGTGCCGACGAGCGCGAGACGCGGGGGTTCATCTCGATCACCACCATGCGGCCGTCGGCCGGGTTGATCGAAAACTGCACGTTAGAGCCGCCGGTATCCACGCCGATTTCGCGCAGCACCGCCAGACTTGCATTGCGCAGGATCTGGTATTCCTTGTCGGACAGCGTCTGCGCCGGCGCCACGGTGATCGAGTCGCCGGTGTGCACGCCCATCGGGTCCAGGTTTTCAATCGAGCAGACGATGATGCAGTTGTCGGCGGTGTCGCGAACCACCTCCATCTCGTACTCTTTCCAGCCCAGCAGCGATTCCTCGATCAGCAGCTCGTTGGTTGGCGAGGCTTCCAGGCCGCGCTTGCAGATTTCCTCGAACTCTTCCGGGTTGTAGGCGATGCCGCCACCAGTGCCGCCGAGCGTGAAGCTGGGGCGGATCACGGTCGGGAAGCCAAGTGTTTTTTGTACCGTCCAGGCTTCGTCCATGCTGTGGGCAATGCCCGAGCGGGCCGACCCCAGGCCGATCTTGGTCATCGCGTCCTTGAACTTGAGCCGGTCTTCGGCCTTGTCGATGGCTTCTGGCTTGGCGCCGATCAGCTCGACCTCGTACTTGTCGAGCACGCCATGGCGCCACAGGTCGAGCGCGCAATTGAGCGCTGTCTGGCCGCCCATGGTCGGCAAAATCGCATCGGGCCGTTCCTTGGCAATGATTTTCTCCACCGTCTGCCAGGTGATCGGCTCGATGTAGGTCACGTCGGCCGTGGCCGGATCGGTCATGATCGTGGCCGGGTTGCTGTTGATCAGGATGACCTTGTAGCCTTCCTCGCGTAGCGCCTTGCAGGCCTGCACACCCGAATAGTCGAACTCGCAGGCCTGTCCGATGATGATCGGGCCAGCGCCGATGATGAGGACTGATTTGATGTCTGTGCGCTTAGGCATTCTTCTTCTCCAGAGCCTGTTCCATCAACGCCGTGAAGCGATCGAACAAATATGAAATATCGTGGGGGCCGGGCGACGCTTCCGGGTGGCCCTGGAAGCAGAATGCCGGCTTGTCGGTGCGGGCCAGGCCTTGCAGCGTGCCGTCGAACAAGCTGATGTGCGTGGGCCGCAGGTTGGCAGGCAGGGTTTTTTCATCGACCGCGAAACCGTGGTTCTGGCTGGTGATGCTGACGCGGCCCGTGTCCAGGTCTTTCACCGGATGGTTGGCGCCGTGGTGGCCGAACTTCATCTTGAAGGTTTTGGCGCCACCGGCCAGCGCCATGATCTGGTGGCCCAGGCAGATGCCGAAGGTCGGAATGCCGGTTTCGATCAGTTCGCCCACGGCTTCAATCGCATAGTCGCACGCCTGCGGATCGCCCGGCCCGTTGGCCAGGAAAATGCCGTCGGGTTGAAGCTTGAGCACGTCGGCAGCAGACGTTTGAGCCGGCACGACCGTGATGCGCGCGCCACGCTCGGCCACCATGCGCAAAATATTGTGCTTCACGCCAAAGTCGTACGCCACCACATGGAATCGCGGCGTGATCTGCACACCGTAGCCGGGCTTGCCATTGCTGTTGAGCAGGTTCCATTCGGTCTGCGTCCATTCGTAGGTCTGCCGGGTCGAGACGACTTTGGCCAAGTCCAGGCCGTCCATGCACGGTGCGGCTTTGGCCGTGGCGATCGCCGCCTCGATAGTGGACGCAGTTGCGGTTTCACCAGGCAAAAGTGCCATGATGCAGCCGTTTTGCGCGCCATGAATCCGCAGGTGCCGGGTCAATTGGCGGGTATCGATGCCCGCAATCGCCACGGTTCCTTCGCGCACCAGGTAGTCCGCCAAGGGCATGGACAGCCGGAAGTTGGACGCCAGCAAGGGCAGATCCTTGATGATCAGGCCGGCAGCATGGACTTTGGAAGCCTCAACATCTTCGGCGTTGACGCCATAATTTCCGATATGGGGATAGGTGAGAGTGACGATCTGCTGGCAATAGCTGGGATCCGTGAGGATTTCCTGGTAGCCGGTCATGGCGGTGTTGAACACCACCTCGCCGATCGTGGAGCCGGCGGCGCCGATCGAATTGCCAACAAAGACTGTGCCGTCTGCGAGCGCCAAGATGGCGGGAGGGGATATTGCGCGTGTTCCCTGTAGAGACAAAAGCACTGGGTTCTCCGGTTGTTTACGGTTCGCCCAAGCATGCACAAGAAACGTCTCTTTTAGACTCTTGCAGGCTGCTTTTGTGAGGGGGTTTTGCTTTGCATGCGCTTGGGCGAAGCTGTGATTTGAAAAGCCACTGATTATAGCGTGCCAAAAGCTGCCGCCGAGTTTGCCGCTCGGGGTGAAGATGCGCCTTTCAGCAACTCATGCCGCCCGCCTTCACGGGTGGCGGGCCGCCTTTTGCCGAAATCATGAAGAAATCAAGGAGATGCCCGTCCGCTTGCATACAGGCAGATGGCGGCAGCCGCGGCCACATTCAGTGACTCCTCGCCGCCTGGCTGGTCAATACGTATCTTCAGGCTGGCCCTGCTCATTAATTCGCTGCTGACGCCCTGCCCTTCATGGCCCATGGCCCAGGCGCAAGGCATGGGAACCTGCAGCTGATGAAGCAAGCTGCCCTGGTGCGAGCTGGTGACCACGATGGGGACTGTCAGCGCTGCCACCGCTTCAGTCTCGACGCTTTCCAGCATTCGCAGGGCAAAATGCGCGCCCATGCCGGCCCGAAGCACCTTGGGCGACCAGAGCGCAGCCGTTCCTTTCAATGCGATGACCTGATGAAAACCAAACGCTGCGGCACTGCGCAGGATCGAGCCCACATTCCCCGCATCCTGCACCCGGTCCAGAATGATCGATGCCAGATGCGGCTGCAACTGCGGCGCAGGCGCCAGTTCCATGACAAACCCCATGCGGGCCGGTGATTCCAAGCCACTGATTTCGGGCAGCAGCGCATCGGCAATTACTATGTTTTTGATAGCTGCTTGCGCCCACTCCATCTGCGCTGGAGGCCAAAACGATGCTGAAAAAACAGCCATGGCCGGCGTGAAGCCCCGTGCGAGCGCTGCGCGGCACAAATGGTCGCCCTCCAGCCAGACACGCCCCTGCTTGCGATAGGCCGTGCTGTCCTGCGACAGTCGGCGCAAGTCCTTGAGCAGCGGATTGTCGCGTGACGAAATATGCGTGACGGGCACGGGAAAGCCGGCGCTCACCGCAAAACCCCGGCGACTGGCGCAAAGGACCGCCGGTGCTGCGGGCAGGCACCATGCTGGCGCAAGGCGGCCAAATGCGCTGCCGTGCCGTAACCCTTGTGGCCGGCAAATCCGTATTGCGGGTACTGCAGGTGATACTCGCCACACCAGCGGTCGCGGTACACCTTGGCCAGAATGGAAGCTGCCGAAATAGCCGGCACCAGCGCATCCCCCCCGACAATCGCCTCGGCCAGCACCAGCAGGCTCGGCAAGCGGTTGCCATCGACCAGGACCTTGCTGGGTTGGAGCCGCAATCCTTCCACCGCCCGCTTCATGGCCAGCAACGTGGCCTGCAGGATGTTGAGGCGGTCGATCTCTTCCACCGTTGCCAAGGCAATCGAGCAGCACAATGCCTTCGCCTGGATCTCGTCGTAGAGCTTTTCACGCCGCAAGGCCGTCAGTTTTTTCGAATCGGCCAGGCCCACGATGGGATGCAGTTCATCAAGGATGACGGCGGCCGCCACCACTGGGCCCGCCAGCGGCCCGCGTCCGGCTTCGTCGACGCCGGCCATCAGCCCGGGCACATCCCATGAAAGTACCGTCTGCTCAGGTTTCAATGATTTTCTGGATTGCATCGGTGGCCAGTTGGGGGGTGTCTCGCTGCAAATCGATGTGCAGCTGAATAAACCGTTGTTGAAGGGCTGCTATTTTGCCCGGGGCCGAAGATTTTGCATCTATCCACTGCAGCAGCGCATGGGCCAACGCCTGAGGCGTGGCAGCCTCCTGCAACAGTTCAGGCACGACAAATTCACGGCAAAGAATATTCGGCAAGCCTACCCAGGGTTGCAGCTGCTTGCGCCGCATGAGCTGCCACGACAGCCAGCTCATGTTGTAGGCAATGACCATCGGCCGCTTGAACAAGGCGGCCTCCAGCGTGGCGGTGCCGCTGGCGATCAGCGTCACGTCGCAAGCTGCCAGTACGGTGTGGGACTGGCCCGCCACAATCTGAACATCGGCCCGCACGCCGGCTTCTTCAGCCAGGCGCTCAATCAGGCTTCTCAGTGCGGGAATGGCTGGAACCACGAACTTAATAGCAGGCTGCGCATGCTTTACAAGGGCTGCAGCCAGAAAGAACCGTTTAGCCAGGTGCTGGATTTCAGATGTCCTGCTGCCCGGCAAGATGGCGATGACCGTGTCCTCCTCGCGCAAGCCCAGCATGGCCCTTGCAGCCGAGCGATCTGGCTGAATTGGAATGACACTGGCCAACGGGTGCCCTACATAAGTGCCCGCAATCCCGTTTGAAGCCAGCAATGCAGGCTCGAATGGAAAAATGCACAGCACATGGTCTACGCTGCGCCGGATTTTCTCCACCCGGTCCGCTCGCCATGCCCAGATAGAGGGGCAAACGAAATGCACCGTCTTGATGCCTTCACGCTTGAGCGCGGCTTCCAGCCCGAGATTGAAATCGGGCGCATCCACGCCGATGAACACGTCGGGACGCTCGCGTAGAAGATGCTCACGAAGTTGCCTGCGAATGCCCAACAATTCATGCAGGCGGCGGAACACCTCGATGCTGTAGCCATGTACTGCCAGTTTTTCACTGGGCCAGAGGGCCTGAAAACCATGCCGAACCATGCGCGGGCCGCCGATTCCACCGGCCTGCAGTCCGGGCCAGCGGGTCTGCATTCCATCAAGCAGCAAGCCGGCCAGCAAGTCCCCAGAGGTTTCACCGGCAACCATGGCGACAGCGGGCTGCCAGGGAAGAGCTGGCTCAACGCCAGCCACCCCCTCCTTGTGCAGGGCCAGAGGTCTTGGCATGGTAGAAATCAATCCTAGCGAACGATGCCGCGCTGCGGCGAGGACTGCTCCAGGAAAGAGAGCATCATTTGCACGTCGGGCTTGGCCTCCGGGTATTTTTCATCCAATTCTGCAATGCGCGCCTTGGCGCGGTCCAGTGTCAGGCCGTCACGGTACAGGGCCTTGTGCATGGCCTTGACCGCGGCAATGCGCTCAGCCGAGAAGCCCCGGCGGCGCAGGCCTTCGAAATTCATCGATCGGGCCACCGCAGGCTGGCCCTGGCACATGACAAAAGGCGGCAAATCAGCCACCAGCACGGAAGAAATCGCCGTAAAACTGTGGGCACCCAGCTTGACAAACTGGTGCACACCGGTAAAGCCGCCCAAAATGACCCAGTCCCCGATATGCACATGGCCGCCGAGCGTGGTGTTGTTGGCAAAAATCGTGTTGTTACCCACCACGCAGTCATGCGCCACGTGCACATAAGCCATGATCCAGTTGTCATTGCCTACCCGTGTCACGCCCTCATCCCCTGGCGAGCCGATGTTGAAAGTGCAAAATTCCCGAATCGTGTTGCGGTCGCCAATCACCAGCTCGCAGGGCTCGCCAGCATACTTTTTATCCTGCGGTATGGCACCCAGCGAGTTGAACTGGAAAATCTGGTTGTCGCTTCCCAGCGTGGTATGGCCTTCGATGACGCAATGCGCCCCAATGGTGGTGCGGGAGCCAATCCTGACATGCGGGCCGATGACGGTATAAGGCCCTACGGCGACCGAGCTGTCCAACTGGGCCAGCGGGTCGACAAGCGCCGTGGCATGAATCCCGGAAGCTGCTGCTTGTGTCATGTGGCCAGGCCCGATCAGGGAAGCGTACGCATGGTACACATCAGCTCGGCTTCGCAAGCCAGGCTTTCGCCCACGCGGGTCACGCCCTTGAACTTGAAAATACCGGCCTTCATCCGCAGCAGTTCTACTTCCATCACCAACTGATCGCCCGGCTCGACCGGTCGCTTGAAGCGCGCGCCATCGATGCCCGCAAAATAGTAAACGGTCTTGTCATCGGGTGTGACCCCCAGCGTCGAAAAAGACAGCAGGGCCGCCGCCTGCGCCATGGCCTCGATGATCAAGACGCCCGGCATGACGGGATGCTTGGGAAAGTGCCCCATGAAAAAAGGCTCGTTGATGGTGACATTTTTAAGCGCCTTGATACGCTTGCCCTGCTCGATTTCAAGCACGCGGTCTACCAGCAAAATGGGGTAACGATGCGGCAATAACTTGAGAATCTGGTGAATATCCATCATGATTTTTCTTCTTGGCGACCCTGCACTTGCAGCAAGGATTTTTCGGTTTGCTGGAGCCGTACGCGCAAGGCGTGAAGCTGCTTGAGCGTAGCGGCATTTTTTTCCCAGGCGGCATTGTCGTCGATGGGAAAGAGACCGGTATAGTGGCCTGGCTTCAAAAGCGAACGCGTCACAATGGAAGCCGCCGAAACATGCACGCCATCGACCAGTTGAAGATGGCCAAGCACAATAGCCCCCCCGCCTACAGTGCAATTCGCACCAATCGTGGCGCTACCGGCCACGCCTGCGCAGCCTGCCATGGCGGTATTTTTGCCAACGCGCACGTTATGGCCAATCTGCACCAGATTGTCGAGCTTGACACCGTCTTCAAGCACAGTATCTTGGAGTGCGCCCCGGTCAACACAGGTGTTGGCGCCAATTTCCACATCGTTGCCAATCCGTACAGCCCCCAACTGCTCGATTTTTATCCATTCGCCGCCATGCGGCGCAAAACCAAAACCGTCCGCGCCAATGACCGCACCTGGATGAAGGATGCAGCGTTCGCCGATGCTGCAGCCGTCTGCGACGGTGACGCGCGCCGAAAGCCGGCTGTACGCACCGATAGCCGCATTCGTTCCGATCACGCAATGCGCCGCAATATCTGCTCCTTCCGCAATCACGGCACCGGCGCCGATGCAAACGAATGCGCCTATCGAGACATTGGGTCCCAGTTGGGCTTGCGGGTCGATAAAAGCAGTAGGGTGAATATGCGGCGCTGGCATCGGAAAATGGTGTTTTTTCCAAAGCTGAGAGATCAGTGCAAAGCAGTGGTAAGGGTCATCCACCACGATGCATGAACCACGCTGAACCGCAGCCTCACGGGCGGAAGGTGCAACGACCACGCAGCCAGCAGCTGACTGTGCAAGCTTGTGCAGATACTTGGGATGACTGAGAAATGTCAGGTCATGGGGGCCCGAAGCCTCCAAAGTGGACAACCGCTCGATCACCAATGCCGGGCTTCCCAGCAGTTCGATTTGCACTTTTTCTGCCAACGACTGGACAATGTCGCCCAGAAGAAGCGTCATGGCGTACCTGTCAATTCCATACTCATGCGCATGCCATGACCCATCGCGCAATTAACGCGCAGCGTTCAGCGCCTTGATCACCTTGTCAGTGACGTCATGCTTTGGGTTGACGTAGACCGACTCTTGAAGGATGAGGTCATACTTTTCGGTTTCCGCCAAAGATTTCACCACCTTGTTGGCGCGCTCGATGACCAGTTGAAGCTCTTCGTTTTTGCGGGCACCGAGGTCCTCCTGGAACTCACGGCGTTTTGTCTGAAAGGTGCGATCCTGGTCAACCAGTTGCCGCTGGCGTGATGTCCGCTGGCTTTCCGCCAAGGTAGGCGCCTCACGCTCGAATTTATCGGATTGTGTCTTGAGTTGCGTCGCCAGATCGTTCAGCTCTTTTTCACGCTTGCTGAATTCCTGTTCGAGTTTGGTTTGTGCCGCCTTGGCTGAATTGGCTTCGCGGAAAATCCGGTCCAGATTCACAACACCGACCTTGAATTCCTGCGCACTGGCGGAAAAGCCCGCCACGGCGATCACCAGGCCCAGAAGAATTTTGCTTGAAAGTTGTTTCATTAGAAGGAAGTACCAATTTGAAATTGCAGACGTTCAATTTTATCGCCTGACTGTTTACGTAAAGGCAAGGCATACGCAATGCGCAGTGGTCCGACTGGAGAAATCCAGCTGATGCCCAGCCCGGTAGAAGCCCGCAGGCCATCGGGCCCACTCAGCTTGTAGCTGTCTTTGAACACGTTGCCAGCATCGACAAAACCATACAGACGCAATGTACGGTCATTTCCCGCGCCTGGAAACGGTGCAATCAGCTCGGCATTGAGCGTCAGCTTTTTGGGTGCCCCCACTGACAGGTCAGACGTATCCCTCGGACCCAACGAGCCCTGCTGGAAACCGCGCACCGACCCTAAACCGCCAGAATAATAGTTCTTAAAAAGGGGATAAGGCTGGCCGTTCAAGCCTTTGCCCCAGCCCAATTCACCGTTCAGGGCCAGCGTGAATTGCTTGTTGAGCGGAATGTACTGCTGAATCTGATAATTAGCGCGAACGAATCGAATGTCGCCAGCAATACCCCAATCGCCATAAACACGCTGGAAACGACCCGACGTCGGCACCAATGCACTGTCCCGGCTATCACGCGACCAGCCAACCGTCAAAGGAATCGAATCGCTTTTATACCCAAATTGATTGGCATAATCTTGGTAGCTCACGGGAAGCAACGTGCCCGGAACAATCGTGAGAGATTCGTATCCTGTCCCAAAGTAAACCGTGTCTATCTCGGTAAACGGTACGCCAAACCGAATACTGGCTCCTCTTGTCTTCAGCTGATAGTCGCCTCCTTGACCCGTCAAGGGCTGGGACGTTCTGTCATAGACATCGATTGAGCGTGAAATGCCGTCAGCAGTGAAATAGGGGTCGATCGTGCTCAGCACGAGCTGTCGATTGGATTTGCTGGTATTGACTTCAACGCCTAAATAGTTACCTGAGCCAAATACATTTTCTTGTTTGATGGCGAACATCAGGGAAACGCTGTCAGAGCTGGAGTACCCGGCGCCAAGCTGCAGGTTTCCCGTGGGCTTTTCAGCGACATTGACATTGACATCGACCTGATCAGGCGTGCCCGTCACTTCCTGGGTGTCCACGCTCACTTCTGTAAAAAACCCCAACCGGTCGATACGGTCACGCGACAAGCGGATTTTGTCGCTGTCATACCAAGATGACTCAAACTGGCGGAACTCTCGCCGAACCACTTCGTCACGTGTTCGATTGTTGCCTGAAACGTTGATACGCCTTACATAAGCCCGTCGGGAAGGTTCTGCCTGCATTACAAAAGACACGCGGTTGCTGCTGCGATCAATTTCCGGAACAGCCTCTACCTTGGCGAATGCATAACCGAACGTACCAAAATAATCGGTCATCGCCTTAGTGGTTTCCGCCACTGCGTCCGCGTTGTAGGGTGCGCCTGGCTTGATCGTTACCAAAGACTTGAATTCTTCTTCCTTGCCGAGATAGTTGCCCTCAAGCCTGACAGCCGAAACCACGAAGCGCTCGCCTTCGGTCACGTTCAAGGTGATGGCAATGCTCTGCTTGTCCGGCGAGATTGCGACCTGCGTGGTATCGACCTTGAACTCAAGATAGCCACGCGACAGGTAATAGGAGCGCAGGGTTTCAATATCCGCATTAAGCTTGGTGCGTGAATAGCGGTCGGATTTGGTGTACCAACTGAGCCACCCGCCTGTATCCAGATCAAACAGGCCCAGCAGCGTTGATTCGCTGAATGCCTTGTTACCAGTGATCCGAATTTCCTTGATTTTGGCCACATCGCCTTCAACGACGCTGAATGTCAGGTTTACCCGGTTGCGCTCAATAGGCGTTACCGTGGTAAGGACTTCGACACCGTAAAGACTCTTGTTGATGTACTGGCGTTTGAGTTCCTGCTCGGCCTTGTCGGCCAGTGCCTTGTCAAAGGGCTGACCATCCGCGATGCCAGCATCGCGAAGTGCTTTTTTCAGCACTTCCTTGTCAAACTCCTTGGTCCCTGCAAAATCCACTTCGGCAATGGTGGGGCGTTCTTCAACTATGACAACCAGCACGTCACCACTGACCTCCAGCCGCACATCTTTGAACAAGCCCAAGCCAAACAGCGCGCGAATGGCGCTTGAGCCTTTGTCATCGTTATAGGTCTCGCCCACCCGGAACGGAAGCGAGGCAAAGATCGTGCCGGGCTCAACCCGTTGCAGCCCTTCAACCCGGATATCCCTGACCGTAAAGGGATCAACGGCCCAAGCCGCATTGGCGAAAAACAGACCGGCAACAATGGCACAGACAGCACGAATTTTGAATTGTTTGAATTTCTTTTGCATGTATTGGTTGAAGTTAGCCCACAAGCCGGGTGACATCATTGAAAAGGGCAATGCACATCATGCCCAGCAGGATCGCAACGCCACCGCGCTGCAACCGGTCCATCCAGGCGTCTGACACGCCGCGACCAGTGACCCATTCCCAAAGATAATACATTAGGTGCCCGCCGTCCAGAACCGGGAGCGGCAACAGGTTAAGCACGCCCAAGCTCACGCTGACCAGGGCTAAAAATACAAGGTAGGCGGTCCAGCCCATGGTGGCCGACTTTCCGGCGTAATCGGCAATGGTGAGCGGGCCGCTCAGATTTTTAAGCGACGACTCGCCGATAACCATTTTGCCCATCATCTTCAGTGTCAGGGCCGACACCTCCCAAGTGCGGACAACGCCGCCCCATAAACCTTCCAGCGGACCATAGCGCACCGTGACAAATGCGGGCAATGCCCCTACATAAGCGCCAATACGGGCCACAGGCACGCCTCCCTCCTTATTCACCTCAGGCGTGACCTGCAATGCCAGCGGTTGACCGTTGCGCTGGATTTGCCAGTTCTGCGGTGCAGCCGTCGAGTCCGCTCCCTGGGCAGAGGCACGGATGACCTCCCGCAACTGTTGTCCGTCAACAATGGCGGTTTCTCCGATGCGAACGACCACGTCACCGGCTTTCAGGCCGGACTTTTGCGCCGCACTGCCGGGCATGGTTTCACCGATTGAAGGCTGAGTCCAAGGGCCGAGAATGCCTATTCTTCGAAACAACTGGCTGTCCGGGTCAACAGCCTCCAGCTTGCTCAGGGGCAGCACGACCGTTTGCAACGTCGTGCCAGCGTCGCTGCCCATCACCAGCCGGAGATCCCGGCCATCCAGCGCACCCTGCGTCATCCGCCACCGCAGGTCTTCGAATGAACGCACCGTTTCAGGCGCATCGTTGTCGAAAGCGGCCTGCTGAACGGTTTCACCGCCGCGCAGCCCGGCCTGCTCTGCCAGAGAGTTGGCGACCGGACTGGCCAGAACAGCTTTAGGCTCCTGCACACCGCTCCAGTTCACAACCGAGTACAGCATGACAGCTAGCAGCAAATTGGCCACAGGCCCGGCCGCAACTACGGCAGCGCGTGATTTAAGCGGTTGCGTATTAAAGGCCAGGTGGCGTTCTGATGGATCCACTGGTGCTTCTCGCTCATCGAGCATTTTCACGTAGCCGCCCAGCGGCAGCATGCCAATTGAAAATTCGGTGCTGTTGTTCTTGAGCCGCCAGGTATAGAGGGGCTTGCCAAATCCGATGGAAAACTTCAGCACCTTGATACCGCAAGCGACGGCTACCCGGTAGTGGCCATACTCATGCACGGCAATCAGGATGCCCAGCGTTACGACAAAAGAAATCAGCGTCAGCATGTCAGACCTCCAGACCTTCAGCAATTTGACCCGCCCACCGGCGCGCATGTGCATCGAGCGCCAGCAGACCTTCGAGGGTGCCTACGTCAGAGAAGGAAACAGCCTCCAGAGTTGCATGGTTCACCCGATGAATATGATCAAAGCGGATACGACCGTCCAGAAAAGCCGCCACTGCGATTTCATTTGCGGCATTGAGAACCGCCGTGCTACCCACGGACGCATCAAGTACGTCCCAAGCCAGCCGAAGTCCAGGAAAGCGAACCTCATCCGGCAACTCGAACGTCATAGTGGCCAAATTTTTAAAATCCAGCGGTTTGGCACCCGACTGAATTCGTTCAGGCCAGGCCAGGCCGTAGGCGATGGGTACGCGCATGTCGGGCGTTCCCAATTGAGCGACCACGGACGTGTCGTAGTACTGCACCATCGAATGAATGATGCTCTGAGGATGAATCACCACTTCAATTTGCGCGGGGGCCAAGCCAAACAGGTACTTGGCTTCGATGACTTCAAGGGCCTTGTTCATCATGGTGGCCGAATCGACGGAAATCTTGCGCCCCATCACCCAGTTCGGATGCGCGCAGGCCTCGTCAGGCGTGACCTGCCGCAAAGTTGCGGGGTCGCGGGTACGAAACGGTCCGCCTGATGCCGTCAAGATGATTTTTTCCACCCGTTCACTCCAGGTCGCCGGATCCTCGGGCAGCGACTGGAAAATGGCTGAATGCTCGCTGTCAATTGGCAGCAGCTTGGCACCGCCAGCGCGTACTGCCTCCATGAAGACATCGCCGCCCACGACCAGCGCCTCCTTGTTGGCCAGTAGCAAGCGCTTACCCGCCTTGGCGGCAGCCATGCAGGGCGGCAAGCCAGCCGCGCCGACGATAGCGGCCATGACCACATCCACCAATTCATGTGATGCTATCATTTCAATAGCATCTTGCGCCCATACTACCTGCGTAGAAAGGCCATTTGCCTTAATTTTTTCAGCCAGCAGACGTGCATGAGGCTCACGTGCCATCACGGCGTAACGCGGCTTGAATTGCGCGCACTGCGCCAACATCAAGTCAACCTGGGTCGCTGCACTTAACGCAAAGACTTCAAAACGGCCCGGATGGCGCGCGATCACATCAAGTGTGCTGACGCCAATGGATCCGGTGGAGCCCAGGATGGTGATGCGTGGCTTCGCGAATGTCATGAAGGGAAGAAAAAAACGGAAATGGCTGCTTACAAGCTTGCCAGCATCATGGCAAGCGGCAAGGTTGGAAGCAAGGCATCCACACGATCAAGGACGCCGCCATGGCCGGGCAACAAGCCACTGGAATCCTTCACCCCCGCACTGCGCTTGATCAGGGACTCCACCAGATCGCCCACCACACTCATCGCAGCCAAGAAAAGTACCGCCAGCAGCATCAGCGCAACTCCATGGCGCTGACTAAGCTGGCGATAGAAGCTCTCGCCCCCCATAGCCATCCAGACCAGCGACAGAATTATCACGCCAGCCATGCCTCCCCACACGCCTTCCCAGCTTTTGCCCGGACTGATGGAAGGTGCTAATTTGCCCTTACTGAACCGGCCACCCAACGCCCGACCCGAAAAATAGGCAAAAATATCGGCCACCCAGACCAATGCCAAAATAGACAATAAAAACTCTATTCCCACGACACGGGCCTGGCCAATGGCAAGCCATGCCATCCACAATGCAACCAAACCGCCAGCGAGACGCAAAATTTTAGGAATGCGCGGCCATCCATTGACACCGGAGCGCAGCAACCAGCCACCGGCCAGCACCCAGGCGATGCCTGCCACAAGCCAAAAAAGGAGCAAGGGCTCTTCCAGCCACCCTGCATACCAAGAAACCCCACATGCGCCCACGCACACCGCTGAAAGTACGAACGAGGCAATATTTCCAACCGTATTGAGACGACCCCATTCCCATGCGCCTGCAGCGATCAGCACTAAGGTCAATGCCCAGAAAGGGATAGGTGAGCTGTAAAAGAGCGCCGGCAGCAAGATTGCCAGCAGGACCAGAGCCGTAATGACACGCTGTTTAAGCATGAAGCAGCCTTTTCATTGAGTGGAAGAACGACCGACTACCTGCGCCGACGTTTGGCCAAAACGGCGTTCTCGCGTGCGAAAAACCGCAATGGCCTCATCCAGCGCAGCCTCATCAAATTCAGGCCATAGCTTCTCGGAAAAATGCAATTCCGAGTAGGCTGCCTGCCACAACATGAAATTACTGATGCGTAATTCACCACCAGTACGAATCAACAGATCAGGATCGGGCACATGGGCCAGCGCCATGGCACGGTCGAGTGACAACTCTGTAATGGCTTCGCCCCGGGCTGCCAGCTTTTGTGCCGCTTGAGCAATATCCCAACGTCCACCGTAGTTAAAGCACACATTGAAGACCAACCGATGATTGACTGCCGTGCTGAGTTCGGCCTGCGCCAATCCAGCCTGCACCTTGGGTGAAAGCCGCTGACGGTCGCCCACGAAATGAATTTGAACCCCATTGGCATTCAAACGCGGCACTTCCCTGGCAAGCGCCACCACCAGCAGTTCCATCAAACCGGACACCTCATCGGAAGGCCGGTTCCAGTTTTCAGACGAGAACGCAAACACCGTTAGCACACCGACGCCACGTTCAAGACAAGCCTTGACACAGCGGCTGAGGGCATCGACGCCCTGCTTGTGACCGGCAATGCGGGGCAAAAATCGTTTGGTGGCCCAGCGGCCATTGCCATCCATGACGATGGCAATGTGGCACGGAACCATCAAGGCAGGCGCAGCCATGGTCAGTTCAGACCAGACAGCATGCGCTCAAACCGCCATGATGTCTTGTTCCTTGCTAGCGACCATCTTGTCGACATCAGCAATGAAACGGTCGGTAAATTTCTGAATCTCGTCCTGCGAGCGACGCTCATCGTCTTCAGATGCCAGCTTGTCCTTGACGAGTTTTTTAACGCCGTCATTTGCATCACGCCGCAAATTGCGAATCGCCACCTTGGCATGCTCGCCTTCAGCGCGTACAACCTTGGTAAGCTCTCTGCGTCGCTCCTCGGTCATGGCAGGCATCGGGACGCGAATCAAATCCCCCTGGGATGCCGGATTCAGTCCCAGATCGGAATCCCGGATGGCTTTTTCAATCTTGGCACCCATGCCTTTTTCCCACGGAGATACGCTGATGGTGCGGGCATCAAGCAGCGCCACATTGGCCACTTGGCTGATCGGCACCATGGAGCCGTAATAATCCACATGCACGGTATCCAGCAGGCCGGGGTTGGCGCGGCCAGTGCGGATTTTTGTCAGGCCGTGCTGGAATGATTCCAGGGATTGCTGCATTTTCTGCGTTGCGAGTTGCTTGATCTCAACAATGCTCATGGTCAAATTTCCCGATGAATAAATTCAAAAATATGCGAGTCCGCGCCTTCTCGTACTGCAACGATCAGACGTGAACCAGCGTTCCTTCGTCTTCGCCCATTACGACACGTTTGAGTGCACCATGTTTGAAAATGCTGAATATCTTGATCGGCAGTTTCTGGTCACGGCATAGCGCAAACGCGGTGGCATCCATCACTTCAAGATTTTTACCAATGGCCTCATCGAAAGTAAGGCTGGTGTAGCGTGTTGCAGACGGATCTTTCTTGGGATCTGCAGTGTAGACACCGTCAACCTTGGTGGCCTTCAAAACTATTTCAGCACCAATCTCAGCGCCACGCAAAGCTGCTGCCGTATCGGTTGTAAAGAAAGGATTGCCAGTACCGGCAGCAAACACGACAACCTTGCCTTCTTCCAAATACTGCAAGGCCTTGGGCCGAACATAAGGCTCTACGACACGCTCAATACCAATGGCGGACATCACCCGGGCAATCAGTCCAGCTTTGTCCATGGTATCGCCCAGTGCCAAGGCATTCATCACGGTAGCAAGCATTCCCATGTAATCAGCGGTGGCCCGGTCCATGCCAACCGAGCCGCCAGCGACGCCGCGAAAAATGTTCCCGCCACCAATCACTACCGCGACCTGAACACCCATGCGGGTTACCTCGGCGATTTCCTCCACCATGCGAACAATGGTAGCGCGATTGATACCGAAGGCATCGTCACCCATCAAGGCCTCACCTGACAGTTTTAACAAGATCCGCTTGTAGGCTGGCATGCGAGCGCTTTCATGGTTGATTGACAGCAAAGAAACCTTCCGGGCAAACAAAGACTTACGCAGCCTTGGCGGCAGCCACCTGGGCGGCCACTTCGGCAGCAAAATCGTCGACCTTCTTTTCAATGCCTTCGCCCACAACATAGAGCGTGAATGATTTGACGGTCGTTGCTTTTTCCTTGAGCATTTGCTCGACGGTCTGCTTGTCGTTCTTGACAAAGGTCTGGTTGTTTAAACTTACCTCTTTCAGGTATTTCTGAACACCGCCATCAATACGCTTGGCCACGATTTCAGCAGATTGAACCGGCTTGCCGGCTGCTTGGGCAACGGAAGCATCTTCGGCTGCCTTGGCTGCGGCAACTGAACGCTCCTTGGCAACCAGTTCAGCCGGCACATCCGCGCTGGACAGGGCGACTGGCTTCATGGCAGCCACATGCATCGCAACATCCTTGGCGGCAGCTTCGTCACCTTCGAATTCCACCACCACACCGATACGGGTACCGTGCAGGTAGGCCGCCGCCTTGCCGCTGGCAAAGCGCTTGAAGCGGCGAACACTCATGTTCTCGCCAATCTTGCCGATCAGGCCTTTACGCACATCCTCCACAGTAGGACCAAAGCTATCCATTGCCAGCGGCATGGCGCCCAGCGCCGCCAGATCAGCAGGATCATTCTTAGCAATGCCCTCGGCAACCGCATTGGCAAATGCCAGGAAATTGTCGTTTTTCGTTACAAAATCGGTTTCACAATTGATTTCAACCAGCGCGGCCACATCGCCTTCACGGGCCAGCGCAACCACACCCTCAGCGGTCACGCGGGAAGCGGCCTTACCGGCCTTGCTGCCCAGTTTGACGCGCAGCAGTTCTTCAGCTTTTTCGAAATTACCTTCCGCCTCGGTTAGTGCCCGCTTGCATTCCATCATGGGGGCATCGGTCTTGGCGCGCAGCTCGGCGACCATGCTTGCAGTAATTGCCATCTCTTATTCTCCGTATTTCGTTGGTACCGAAGGTGCTGGACACAGCGCCTTCATTTTTCGACTTGTGAAAAAGGGGCTACGCAAGCCCCTTTTTCGCGTTTGGCGCAGCGCCAATAATGGTCAAGCTGCCGCGTTTTCCACTTCTACGAATTCATCGCCCGAACTTTCGGCCGACACGGCCTTAACAACATCGTCCATGGCGCTGGCACGGCCTTCGATCACGGCATCTGCAATGCCGCGAGCGTACAGGGCAACCGCCTTCGAAGAGTCGTCATTGCCAGGAATCACATAATCGATACCCAAGGGGGAATGATTGGTATCAACGACACCAATCAAGGGAATACCGAGCTTTTTGGCTTCCAAAATTGCAATCTTGTGAAAACCCACGTCGATCACGAAAATCGCATCTGGCAATGCATTCATGTCCTGGATGCCGCCGATATCCTTTTCGAGCTTTTCAATTTCGCGCTTGAAAGTGAGCTGCTCTTTCTTGCTGATCGAGTCCAAGCCGGCTTCCTGCTGAGCCTTCATTTCCTTCAGGCGCTTGATGGAGGTCTTGACCGTCTTGAAGTTGGTCAGCATGCCGCCGAGCCAGCGCTGGTCAACATAGGGAATGCCAGCACGCTGGGCTTCAGCGGCAACGGTTTCGCGGGCCGTACGCTTCGTACCTACCATCAAGATGGTGCCACGGTTGGCAGTCAGCTGCTTGGCGAACTTCATCGCCTCCTGAAACATGGGCAGCGATTTTTCCAGGTTGATGATGTGAATACGGTTGCGATGGCCAAAAATGAAAGGGGCCATTTTTGGATCCCAGAAACGGGTTTGGTGGCCAAAATGGACGCCGGCTTCCAGCATTTCGCGCATGTTCGTGGACATAAGTAACTCCAAAGGTTGTGTCTAAAATCAGCGCTTATTACCGGAAGAATTTCCGGACAACACCTTGAATGGCTGATTTGCGATTTACCTTGCAAATGACTGGTATGCCACCTGCAAAGCCTGCTGAGTATAACACCCGGACACCCATGAACCAGCTTTACCCGACAGCCCAAAACGATCTTCATGCCACGCGCCAAGCCCTTCAAAAGGGTGAAATCAATGCCGCCGAGGTGCTCAGGCAGTCTGCCGCAGTGGCTGCCAGTACGATTTGCCGCCATGTTTTCATGCCAGGGGAGGCTACAAACACACAGGCGCCCCTGCATCGCGCCACTTCACTCTCCGGTATGCCTTTAAGCGGCATACCGGTATCGGTCAAGGACCTGTTTGATGTGGCCGGCCAGGTGACGTCCGCCGGCTCGACCGTATTGGCCGATAGACCTCCTGCGCGCAATGATGCAACAGCCATTGCTCGGCTGCGGGCGGCGGGCGGGGTGCTGGCCGGACGCACGAACATGGTGGAGTTTGCATTTTCAGGGGTCGGCATCAACCCTCACTATGGAACGCCGGTCAATCCGGCGGATTCCGCTGTCGAGCGGATTCCGGGCGGCTCGTCGTCGGGGGCGGCGGTATCGGTGGCCACGGGTGCCGCCCTGGTGGGGCTTGGCTCCGATACAGGCGGCTCCATCCGTATTCCAGCGGCGCTGTGCGGCATCGTGGGCTTTAAAAGTACGGCACGCCTGGTTCCTGCCACGGGTGTTGTCCCCCTCTCAAGCAGCCTGGACACGATTTCTGCGCTGACACGCTCGGTTCGCGACGCAATCACTGTGCATGAGGTGCTCGCAGCCCGGCCTGTGCTTCTTTCTGGCAGGCCATTGCCATCCTATCGGCTGGCGGTCGCGCGCACGCTGATGCAAGACGGGCTGGATGAATCGGTCACGCAAGCGTTCGAGCAAAGCCTGCGGATGCTGCGTCAGGCAGGAGCTTCGATCGAAGAAATTTCACTTGATGAAATCAATGAATTGCCTATCATCAATTCCACGGGCGGATTGTCTGCCGCGGAAAGCTATGCCTGGCATCGCACCTTAATCGCCAAGCACGAAACCGCTTACGACCCGCGCGTGGCGCTACGGATTTTGCGCGGCGCCCGGATGAGCGCCGCCGATTACATTGATTTGCTGGCGGCTCGCCTGGCCTGGATCGCCCGGATGGAAGCAGCTCTTGACCGCTTTGATGCCGTATTGTCGCCAACCGTGCCGATCGTGGCACCCTCGATCGCCAGCGTGTTGAAGGATGATGACGAGTTTTTCCGCGTCAATACGCTGTTGCTGCGAAATACCTCCGTGGTGAACATGCTCGACGGCTGCGCCATTTCCGTTCCTTGCCATGCGCCGGGCCAGCTGCCCGTGGGCCTGATGCTCTGGCATGCGGCGCTGCATGACGATGCCGTGTTGGACTTGGCCTTGCAGGTGGAATCCACACTCGCCCTTTCACTACAAAAATAATAGCTGCATGCGCAGGTGGTGCCTGCGCTAACGGCCTATTTCATACATAATTCCGAAGCCGCACGCTCGAACGAGCGTCTAATCCCAAAATACCCCTGTTGGGCGCGGTATTTTGCCCGCTGATGAAGCGGGAACTGCCGTCAGTTTGTACTGCTGCTGAAGAACGATGCGCAGCGACAAGGCGCCGCATTGGGCCAGCGCTCATGCGCTGGCAAATCTGATGCCGGGAAGATCGGCCAAAGTCAACGTGGAAGGCCCGGCATAGGTCGCCTGGCTTCCCCTTAGTTTGAATGCGTGCTTGTCCTACAGTTATTGTGAGGGCGCCGGTCACGCTGCATAAAACAAACGCCTTAAAGTCAACCAGCACGGCATTTGTACCGGGCACTTTATTTTTGATTGGAAGAATCCATGGGCATGTTTAGTTTTATCAAGGAAGCCGGTGAAAAACTCTTTGGACGTGGCGAGGCGAAGGCGGCGCAAGAAAGCGCCACCGCAAAACCGACGCCTGAAAATGTTGCCGCGCTGAGCAAAACTGCGGGCGATGCCATCGCCACCTACATTAACAACCAGGGGCTGAAGGTCGATGGGCTGCAGGTCAGCTACGATGCCAGGAGCGGCGCGGTCACGGTCGCCGGCACGGCACCTGATCAGGCGACCAAGGAAAAAGTGATTCTGTGCTGCGGTAACGTCGCCAATGTTTCATCGGTCAACGACATGATGACTGTGGCCAGCAGTTCGCCTGAATCGCAAATGTATGTCGTCGTCAGCGGCGACAACCTTTCCAAGATCAGCAAGCAGTTCTATGGCACACCCAACAAGTACACCCAGATTTTCGAGGCCAACAAGCCAATGCTGAGTGACCCGGACAAAATCTATCCGGGCCAGGTTTTGCGCATTCCGCCTGACGCATAAATTTTTCTGAAGAGACATTGATCAAGCCTGGTTCGCCAGGCTTTTTTGTGCCTGTTTCACGGCAGGCGAGCAGCGGCTTCACTCGAACCGCCACCAGCCCTCACAATGAGCGGATGCTCAAAATCTCCAGCGCCGTCAGCTATCCGCTCTACAACGTTGCCGCTACTCGCCTGATCGAGCACCACGCCGCCAGTGGCTTGCCGCCCCAGACGCTGATGCAGCGTGCCGGCCTTTCTGTGGCCCGCCTGACGCTGGCGCTGGCACCGCATGCGCAGCGCATCTGGATTGCCTGCGGGCCGGGCAACAATGGAGGCGATGGTTTTGAGGCAGCGCTGCATTTGCACCAGTGGGGCAAGCATGTTGTCGTCACCTGGACAGGCCCGCCCGCCGGCAAGGCGAAACTGCCTCCCGATGCCCATGCTTCCCGCGAACGGGCGCTGGCGGCAGGAGTGCCAATGGGAAATGGGGTCCCATCGACATTTGACGTCTGTATCGATGCTCTCCTTGGCATTGGCGCGACCCTGGATTCGACCCGGCCGGCAAACGCGCTGATGCAGCAGTGGCTGGAGGCCATGCACGACAGCCAGGCGTTGAGTCTGGCTGTCGATGTGCCAACGGGCCTGGATGCCGACACCGGCATGACTACATTTCGCAACGCTACGGGAAAAATAGCAAGAAGTTCTGTTTTCACAAGCGCACCCGGCATTTTTACCTTAAGCCTGCTAACGCTGAAGCCTGGTCTTTTCACGGCCAGTGGGCGAGACACCGCTGGGGAAATCTGGTTCGATGACCTGGGCCCCCATTCGGACTCTAAATCCTTCCCGGAGCCCTGCGCCTGGCTGATGGGTGCAGATGGCGCAAACCTATCCAGGCGCACACTGCCGTCGTCGCATGCCAGCCACAAGGGAAGTTTTGGCGACGTTGCCGTGCTGGGAGGCGAATCAAGCGACACCACACACATGACCGGTGCCGCCTTGCTGGCAGGCAGCGCGGCCCTGCACGCCGGCGCCGGTCGGGTCTTTGTCAGTTTGCTGGGCAACGCCTCTGGTATGACCGTCAACCCCCAGCAACCTGAACTCATGTTTCGGGTGCCCGAAGCACTCGACATGGCGCATCAGGTGGTGGTGTGCGGCTGCGGCAGCGGTGAGGCGGTGAAAGCAATCCTGGAAAAAGTCTTAATGACCGCAAAGCGGGTTGTGCTTGACGCAGATGCTCTCAACGCTATCGCAGCGAATACACCCTTTCAGCGCCAGTTAGCGTCGCGTCCTGATCGTGGCTGCAGCACGGTGCTGACGCCTCACCCCCTGGAAGCGGCCCGACTGCTCGGCGTTACTACCGCGGCGGTACAGGCCGACCGGCTGACAGCTGCCGAACAGCTGGCCAAACGGTTTCGGTGCGTGGTGGTGCTCAAGGGGTCAGGCACAGTCATTACTGGCCCGGGCAAATTGCCGATGATCAACTCAACCGGTAACGCCTTGCTCGCCACTGCCGGAACTGGCGATGTGCTGGCTGGCATGCTGGGCGCCTATCTGGCCCAGGGAATGAATGACTTTGAGGCAGCCTGCAGCGCTGTGTTTTTTCACGGTCACAAGGCAGATGCCTGGTACAGAGACCAGCCGCTTCGACCGCTAACAGCGCTGGGGGTGGCCCAAGCCAACGACGCTGTTTGATTTGAATTAACTAACCCAGCACCATCAAACCAATCTGCAGCACCAGCAGTAGCGCCAGCGCCGACAGATCAACACCTCCGATGGTAGGAATTACACGTCGAAAAGGCGCCATCAAGGGCTCGGTCAGGCGGCCCAGCAGGCCATAAACCGAGGAGCCGGGCTGGACCCACGACAGGATTGCATAGCCGAGCACCAGGATAAACAAAGTCTGCAGCGTTACCCGAATCAGCATCTTGACGGCAAACACCGGTAGCGCTATCCAAATGGCAGATGAGATATCTGCCCCGCCTGCCGATGTGCCTGCAAAGGTACTAAAAAGCAGTGCCCACAACAGGGCATAACTCATTGCCATCAGCACAGCGGCCAGCACACTGGCCCAATCCACGCGTGAAGTGACAAAGGACTTGGGAAGCGCGCGTCGCAAGGGCTGCACAAGCCAGTCCGTCACCGCCATCACGAATTTCCCCGGCTGCGCCGTCATGCCGACGCGTAGCCAGTTCATCCAGGCGCGAAGCAATGCCGCTGCGATCAGCACAAAAAATGCTGTCTCCATCAAAAAAGCCAAAATCCGGATCAGCATAGTGTTCCAACGCCTCGGTAGCGATAAACAATTGTTTTCATGGCATCCTAGCGGCGCGGTTTCCGGCTCTGTTTAGCACCTGACGACTTGCCCGATGCCTTTTTCGCAGCCATTTTCGGCTCCTGCCCTGCCGACTGCGGCACTTTATCCGCAGTGCGGCTTTTGGGCGCCGCTGTCTTGCTCCTTCGCCTCGATGGGGCATCACGTTCTTGAATTGTGCCTTCGGCGGACAACCCACCGGCCTTGTCCTTCATTACCCGGCTGACAAAACCAGCTTTGTCTTCGCCTTCATGCACCAGGCGGAAATCAATTTTTCGTCCATCCAGGTCAACCCGGCTGACTTGAATCTTGACACGTGTTCCTATCGAATAGCGAATGCCGGTGCGCTCACCGCGCAGTTCTTGCCGGGCCTCGTCAAACCGGAAGTACTCGCCGCCCAATTCAGTGATGTGCACCAGACCTTCAACATACATGGCGTCCAGCGTTACAAAGATGCCAAATCCCGTCGCTGCCGTGACTACGCCGCCAAACTCCTCGCCCAAATGTTCGCGCATGTATTTGCACTTGAGCCAGGCTTCCACATCACGACTGGCTTCGTCGGCACGACGCTCGTTGGCGCTGCAATGCAGTCCGGCAGCTTGCCATGCCAGTTGGTCAGCACTCGCTTTTTTAGGTTTCTCGGTAGGCTCCTTGACACGCGAGGCAAGCCGTTTGGACAGCTTCGCTTCAGCTTCGCCCGGCGTGGGCAACACTGGCAGCTGATATCTGCTTTTTTCCAGAATCGCCTTGATCACCCGATGCACAAGCAAATCGGGGTAACGGCGAATCGGGCTTGTGAAATGCGTATAGGCCTCGTATGCCAAGCCAAAGTGCCCCCCGTTCATTGGGGTGTAGATAGCCTGCTGCATCGATCGCAACAACATCGAGTGAATCTGCTGGGCATCGGGGCGCTCTTTGGTCGCCATTGCAATTTGCTGAAATTCGCTCGGCGCCGGATCGGCACTCACGGTCATGCCAATCCCTGCTGCCTTCAGATAATTGCGCAACATTTCAAGCTTTTCAGGCGTCGGACCTTCATGGACCCGGAACAGGCCAGGGTGTTTGCTTTGCGAAATAAAGTCGGCAGAACATACGTTGGCGGCCAGCATTGCCTCTTCAATCAGCCGGTGCGCAACATTCCGGGTGCGAGGAATGATTTTTTCAATGCGGCCGACTTCATCGCAGACGATCTGGGTTTCGGTGGTTTCAAAATCCACCGCCCCACGCACGCCACGCTCCTTGAGCAGGGCTTGGTAAACCTCATGCAGATGCAGCAAATGCGGCACCAAGGCCTTGCGTTGCGAAGCTTCAGGTCCACGCGTATTGCCCAGGATCGCAGCAACTTCAGTATAGGTAAAGCGCGCCTGACTCAGCATGACGGCCGGGTAAAACTGATAAGCATGCACTTCACCTTTTGCAGTGATGAGCATGTCGCAGACCATGCACAGTCGCTCGACGTTCGGATTCAACGAGCACAGGCCATTGGAGAGTTTTTCAGGCAGCATCGGAATCACACGGCGAGGAAAATACACGCTGGTGGCTCGATCGTATGCGTCGATGTCGATGGAACTGCCTGTCTCAACGTAATGGCTGACATCGGCAATCGCGACCAGCAGGCGCCAGCCCTTGCCGCGTCCAACCTTGACCGGTTCACAATACACCGCATCGTCAAAGTCACGCGCATCTTCCCCGTCGATGGTGACCAGCGCAATATCCGTCAAATCCACTCGATGCTGTTTATCCGCCGGGCGAACCGCATCGGGCAAGCTGCGGGCCAAACCCAGCGCTTCCTCACTGAATTCGTGGGGAACACCATACTTGCGCACGGCTATTTCGATTTCCATGCCAGGGTCATCGATCTCACCCAGCACCTCCACGATGCGACCCACTGGCTGTCCAAACAGCGCTGGCGGTTCAGTCAGCTGAACAACGACAATCTGGCCAATTTTGGCCGTGCTGGTTGCACCTTTGGGAATCAGTACATCCTGTCCATAACGCTTGTCTTCAGGGGCCACCAACCAGACACCGCTTTCCTGTAGAAGCCGGCCGATGATCGGATTGGCTGAGCGTTCGATGATCTCGGTAACACGGCCTTCCGGCCGATTTTTACGGTCATGCCGCACGATGCGCGCCTTGACGCGGTCTTTATGCAGCACAGCCCGCATTTCATTGGGCGGCAGATAAATATCGGCCTCTCCGTCATCACGTTGAACAAAACCGTGGCCATCACGATGCCCGGATACGGTTCCCTCGAATTCAGCGAGGAGTCCAGCGCTTGCGCCAGAATGTTGGAGATTTGTTTTGATATGAAAACTCTCTTTCATGAGATACCGCAGGTAGCCACAACGGCAAGCTGGCAGCGTTAAATAGGGGGATTTTTCAGAGTCTCTTGAATATTTGAATGGATCGCAAACAAGATACTAGCCGTGTTTTATGAAAAGCCCATGCTTGGGTCGACTGAACGCTTTAGCAAGTTTCATAGATGGAGATTCATCAGCGCATGACAAATCGTTGCACGCATTTCAACTTTCAAAAGTTCCGCTCGAAATGTGGATTTTTTCGGATGCCTGCCTAAGAAATTGAAAATGTAATGTTAAACTGCTTGCTGTGCCCGGGTGGCGGAATTGGTAGACGCGCACGGTTCAGGTCCGTGTATCGCAAGATGTGGAGATTCGAGTTCTCTCCCGGGCACCAAAATTACTCAAGATGAAATAAAAGGCCACTGTCAACACAGTGGCCTTTTTGCCTTGAGACGGATTTCCCACAAGATCGCTTGCCGCCCCGCTAAGGCCGGCCCATGCAACTGCAGGGCCTAAAAACAATTGACGCCAAATATTCAGAGGGGAACAGCAACCAGATCGTGCCCCTGCACACCTACAATTCGGGCGCGGGTGAACTCGCCCACCTTCAAGGTCTTACTGATTTTCTCAGGCGGCAGCAATTTGACCACGCCATCAATTTCAGGCGCATCTGCATAAGAACGGCCAGTGCCGCCTTTCCTACCCAAAGCAGGCGCATGGTCCACCAGTACCTGCATGGTTGCACCAATGCGCTGTTGAAGTTTTTGGCTCGAAACGGCTTCAGCGACTGCCATAAAACGCGCACGCCGCTCTTCGCGCAATTCCAGCGGGAGCATTCCAGACAGATCATTGGCCGTGGCACCCTCTACCGCGCTATAAGCAAAGCACCCAGCACGATCAATTTTCGCCTCGCGCATAAAGTCAAGTAGGTGCTCGAATTCCGCATCGGTTTCACCAGGAAAGCCGGCAATAAATGTGCTGCGAATCACAATTTCAGGACAAATCTCGCGCCAGCGCGAAATACGCTCCAGATTTCTTTCTCCACTGGCGGGTCGTTTCATGCGTTTTAGCACGTCAGGATGGCTATGCTGCAAAGGCACATCGAGATAAGGCAATACTTTGCCCGTTGCCATCAATGGGAGCACTTCATCGACGCTTGGATACGGATACACATAATGCAAACGCACCCAGGCACCATACGGCTCAGCGATTTCACCCAGAGTCTGCACGAGTTCGAGCATTCGGGTCTTGACCGGCTTGCCGTCCCAAAAACCAGTTCGATACTTCACATCAACACCATAGGCCGATGTATCCTGGCTAATAACTAGCAACTCCTTAACGCCGCCCTCGAAAAGCGCACGCGCTTCATTGAGAACATCACCAACAGACCTTGACACCAGATCACCACGCATCGAGGGAATAATGCAGAAAGTGCAGCGATGATTGCAGCCTTCGCTGATCTTCAGGTAGGCATAGTGACGGGGAGTGAGTTTGATACCGGCAATGCCAAAAGCGTTGGGCACCAGATCGACGAATGGGTTATGCGGCTTGGGGAGGTTCAGGTGTACAGCATCCATGACCTCCTGCGTCGCATGCGGTCCGGTGACTGCCAGAACGCTGGGATGCATTTGACGCACGAGATTGCCACCGCCCTCACCGACCTTGGCACCGAGGCAGCCAGTAACAATAACTTTGCCATTTTCTGCCAACGCCTCGCCAATCGTGTCCAAACTTTCCCGGACGGCATCGTCAATAAAACCACAGGTATTAACTATGACCAAGTCAGCGCCTTCAAACGTTTTTGATGTTTGATAGCCTTCTGCACTCAGTCGCGTAAGAATTAACTCGGAATCAGTCAATGCTTTCGGGCAACCCAGACTGACAAAACCCACGCGTGGCGCAGGTTTTGCAGTAGAGAGAGGAGAAACGGGAATTGGAAAAAGAACTTCACTCATGACCCTATTGTCTCAGAGCCGGCAAAGCTGCAAACAACCGCTTTCGATACCCTCTACCGGCAAACCCTTTATCTCAGCGCTTTAACCCCAGGGCCGACAGCATCTGCGCACTCTGCTTTTGCATCTGCTCCTGCATCTGGGTAAATACATGCTTGGACTGTTCTACGTAGGCGCCCATCATGCCTTGCATCATCGGCGACTTCGCATTCATGAACTGCGCCCACATTTCCGGACTCATGCCCTTGGACTGCTCGGCCATTTTGATTTGCAGATCCATGAAACTCTGGACATTTTTTTCCAGATAAGCGCCCATAAAGCTTTGCATCGCATCGCCGTAAAAACGGATGATGTTGGCCAATACAGCTTCAGTGAACATCGGGGCTCCCCCAGCCTCTTCCTCAAGAATGATCTGAAGCAGAATGCTGCGCGTGAGGTCTTCGTTGGTTTTAGCGTCACGTACGACAAACTGCGTACTGCTCATTACCAGGCGGCGAACTTCAGCAAGGGTGATATATGCCGATGTTTCGGTATCGTAGAGACGGCGATTCGGGTATTTTTTGATCACCCGGGTCAACTCTGTTTTGCCGCCAACTGCCTTACTGCTCTTGTCAGCAGAAAGGGAATCGGTCAAAAGATTGTCTGCCAGGGGCTGTTCGCCAGTTGACGAACGGATGGGGTTTTTACGTTGCACTGATGACTCCGGCAAATAACGACAACCTGCATGACGCTGACAGATTTGGACCATTTGGGAATGTTTATCTACGCAATTCTATAAATTATCTTGTTTTGATTCATTGAATAATTGCTGATTCAGAACGTTGAAACAGGATACTATTTCAGAGAAATATGAATAGGTGTAATTGGACTCGAAACATTCCGTTGAAGGCAACAATGGGCGCGAGAGTACCACGAATACCCCTCAATGCCTCTGGCCTATCACTTAAATGGTCTCAACAATAAGCCCATTTTTGTAGGCCTTGCAAGTTGCTTGCCGTAACTAGCAGCTGTACAAGAATGAAAGGCAAATTCCCACTTTATAGTCGACCTTACAGTTCATTTTCCTTCTGCTGCCACCACAAAAGATTTTAAGAAGCTCAAGCTAAAAATATTTAGCCCTTATCTCTTTAGCGACGCGTCTTGGCGTTCGGGCTGAATACATTGAAATGCATGAAGCTGAGGATGTGACTACATATGAAGATGCATCCAATACTAAATGCGTCGGAAATTTCTTAATGTGTGTGGATTGATTGACGATCAGAACAGCAAGGAAGTCAGTGAATCACTTGTCATGCCATGTAGAAATGGAGTGCCCAACAGTTCGAAGCCAATTCCTGCACGTTGTTTCTAATGCTGCAAACTTTGGCAGGCGCAGGTCAGTCGCCCGCAACAAAGCGCCAGACAAACTTTTGCTACTGAATTTATAGCTGCATGCACAGAGTAGGCGTGCGATAAAGGCATATTCGAAGCTAAAAAAATACTTGCTGGTTAAACAAATACACTCGAATGCATGAAATTGGCCAAAAGCCGAAGTCGCCCCCTGACTACGATTTAACGTAGTGTCTTGTTGTATGACCACGGGACTGAATTGAACTACCACTTCTTTTGTGCTCTCCCTCTGGTAACCAGGAGAATGAAGTGGTAGGCGCGATTGGACTCGAACCAACGACCCCCACCATGTCAAGGTGGTGCTCTAACCAGCTGAGCTACGCGCCTAAATATCGTTAGAAGCTCGTATTCTAGCAGTGCAAAAATGCGTTTTGACGGGCGATGAAAAATTATGCAGTTAAGTTCAGCGTCGCCGAGCGGAACGAACCCCCGGAACTTCGGCCACCACGGCGAGCACTTGAGCAAGCCGACCTGACTGGGCAACCTCAACCGTAAAGGTCATCCAGGCAGACCCGCCGCGGTTGTCTTTAACGGACTGAGTCTGCACACCGATCACATTCATTTTCTCCTTGGCAAATACTTCTGAAATGTCGCGAAGAAGGCCTTGCCGGTCAGCCGCTTCGATCGCGACATCGACCGGATAGACCGATCCATTCGCCATTTTCGGTGAACTCCATTCCACTTCAATCACACGGTCAGGGCTGCCGCTAGCCATATTGCGAAAATTGCTGCAGTCGCTACGATGAATACTGACGCCTTTTCCTTTGGTGACAAAGCCGAGAATGAGATCAGGCGGTGCTGGCTTGCAGCATCTGGCCAACTGCGTCAGAAGGGAATCCATCCCCACGACCAGCACATTGCCCTTGCTGCCGTTGGCGGCGAGATTGGATTTCTCGGTTTGGCGTGCTTTTTTGGGCAGAACGTAATCATCAGTCAATGGCGCAGGATCATGCGGTCTGAGCATGTGTTCGATCGTGCGCAACGACAGTTCGTCCTTGCCGACAACCTCGAACAAATCGTCCGCCGTTTTAAACCCCAGCTGAGTGGCCAGATCAAGCAGCTTGATGGCTGTTTTGCCTTCACGCTGGAGCAATTTCTCCACCGCCTCCCGGCCTTTGGCCACGGTGTGCTCCATGCTCAAGGCATTGAACCATGCCCGTACCTTTGACCTGGCGCGGTTGCTCGTCAAAAAACCCAGGTCGGGATTGAGCCAGTCCCGCGAAGGCCCTCCATCGCGCACGGTGATGATTTCAACCGTCTGGCCGTTATGCAGCGGGGTGTTGAGCGGCATCATGACGCCATCGATGCGGGCGCCACGGCAGCGATGGCCCAGGCTGGTGTGTACGCTGTAGGCAAAGTCCACGGCTGTGGCCCCTTGGGGAAGTTCCATAATGGCGGCGTCGGGCGTCAGCACGTAAATGCGGTCGTCGAACAAGCCTTGATTGGCATCCCGCGCGCGCTGGGCAGCAGGCTCCGAGAGTTCGCGCTCCCAGGCAAGCAACTGCCGCAGTACCGCGATCTTGGCATCGTATTCGCCGCTGGCCGACACACCGGCATAACCTTTGGCACCGGCTTCTTTGTAGGCCCAATGCGCTGCTACGCCATACTCCGCATGCTCATGCATGGCCTGGGTGCGTATCTGGATTTCGACCGCCCTGCCCGCTTCGTCGCGAACAACTGTATGCAGCGACTGGTAGCCGTTGGCTTTTGGCCGGGCAATATAGTCGTCGAATTCTCCCTGGATCGGCGCAAAACGCGAATGCACGAATCCCAGGGCGGCATAACAGCCCTTCACATCAGCTGCAATGACGCGCATAGCCCGAATGTCAAACACCTGGTCAAAGTCGAGCGACTTGCCGCGCATTTTTTTAATGATGCTGTAGATATGCTTGGGCCGACCCTGGACCAACGCCGCAATGCCGCCTTGGTTCAACTCACGTTCCAGCTGAACGCGCAAGGCTTCCATGAACACTTCTCGGCCTGCGCGTTTTTCGTCAAGCAGCCCGGCGATCTGCTTATAGGTTTCTGGCTCAAGAAAACGAAAAGACAGATCTTCCATCTCCCATTTGATCTGCCAGATGCCCAGGCGGTTGGCGAGCGGTGCAAATACATGCAGCGACTCGTGTGCCAGGGCCCTGGGGGCGGCCTGGCGGCTGGCGGCGTAATAACGCAAGGTCTGAAGCCGTGAGGCCAGCCTCAGCATGACCACCCGCAAATCGCGCGAGAAAGCCAGCAGCATTCTGCGCACGTTTTCGGTCTGGGTGGTCGGGCACTCATGCGGTTGGGCCTTTGGGTCAGCGCCCCGTGTCTGGCGCTGCACATAGACCAGCTTGGTGGTTTCTACCGCCAATGCCGCGTAGCTGGCACCAAATGCCTTGGCAATGACCTCCTGCGGCTTATTCAGGTGCTGGCATGAATGCACCAGATAGGTGGCGGCCTGCATTGCTTCGGAGCCGCCGATGGCGTTGAGAATAGCCACGACTGCATCGGCATGAGCAAGGGTGTTTTCGCCGGTGTCCAAGGTTTCACCGGCAATCAGCGGCTCGGCAAAGGCGCGCGCGCGCACCAAGGCATGCGGCTGCTCGGGCAGGCTGTCGGCCGTGGCGGCAATGATGGAACTGGAGCTTCCCTGAAGGGTTGGGGGGACGTGGATTTCCGCCACTTTGTTCTTCATTTAATTGTCAGTCATGGTGTTGCCGGGCCTCAGGCCAGCAAAAAATCGCTCACGACAGCGATCTGGTCCTGAACAATCAGGGTTGGCGCATGCCCCACACCTTCAAATTCGACCAGTCGGGCACAGGGGCCCCGCTTGGTCATGGCAACTGCTGTCTCACGGCTCAGCAAATCTGAATTGGCGCCGCGCAGTACCAGTGTGTCAGCCTGGATCGCATCGTAGAGCTGCCAGAGCACGGCCTCGCCTTGCCGGGCGCTCTCTTCATCGGTCAATTTAAATGCGCTGCCAATAGCCGGGTCGTAATGCAGCCGCAACGGGCTTCCGGGTGCAGCTGAAACCGCCCTGAGCATGGGGCGGGACAGCGCCAGCCACTGCTCTGGCGTATGCGGGCCGAAGCCCTCGGAAATTGCCAACATCGCATCGGCCGCCTCCTGAACAGTCTTGAAGTGCCCGGCCTGTCCGACATAGGCGCCAATCCGCGCGATGGCTTGCCACTGCAGCGCGGGCCCGACATCGTTGAGCACCAGCTTGTTGACCGGCACCGGAACAGGCAACCCCGGCTGGCCGCAGACGACCAGGCCGATCAGCCCGCCCATGCTGGTGCCCACCCAGTCCAGAACCGCGACGGGCGCCTGGGCCTGCAAATGCGCCAGCAGGACCAGCATGTCTGCTGCATACGCAGGCACCTGGTAGCCCATCGGATCCTCAAGCCAGTCGCTCTCGCCACGGCCCGCCACATCGGGGCAGACAACCCGGATGCCGCGTGACGACAATTGTCCGGCTCGCTGGCACAAGGCTTGCGCCAGCGCGTCAAAATCGCGTCCCTGCCGGGTCAGTCCATGCACGCACAGCACGACATGCGAGCTGTCGGGCTGCCCCCATTGCCAGTAAGCCATGCGGTGGCCGTTTCCCGCATCGGGACAGGTGAGGTGATTGAGCAGAGGATGGGTCATGGTGCATTTGTCTGGAACAAGCCGAAGGAATAAAACCGCTTGTGGGAAGGCTCGATAATTGGTGCAGCAACCTGGCGCTGCCAAGCGCCCAACCCGCTAGTTCAGTTTCATGTCAACCATCGTAAATCATCCGGAGAAACTTCATGCTCAAAGGTAAAACAGCTCTTGTCACCGGCTCGACCAGTGGAATTGGCCTTGGTATCGCCAAGGCCTTGGCCGCACAGGGCGCCAACATTGTTCTTAACGGCTTCGGTGATGCAGACGGTCCCAAGGCCGAGATTACAGCGCTGGGCGTGAAGGTGGTTTACCACGGCGCAGACATGAGCCAGCCCGCAGCCATCGAGGACATGATGAAGTTTGCCGCCGCCGAGTTTGGGCAGGTCGATATTCTGGTCAACAACGCTGGCATCCAGCATGTCGCCCGCATCGAAAACTTTCCAGCTGAAAAATGGGACGCCATCATCGCCATCAACCTGAGCAGCGCCTTTCACGCGACCCGGCTGGTTCTGCCGTCGATGCTGGCGGCCAATCAAGGCAAGGGCTGGGGCCGCATCATCAACCTTGCATCGGTGCATGGCCTGGTGGGTTCCGCCGAGAAATCAGCCTATGTGGCCGCTAAACACGGCATTGTGGGCCTGACCAAGGTCACCGCCCTCGAAAACGCCACCACGGGCGTGACATGCAATGCCATCTGTCCGGGGTGGGTGCTGACCCCGCTGGTGCAACAACAGGTCGATGCCCGTGCATTGGCCGGCGGCATCAGCAATGAAGCGGCGACGCAGCAGTTGCTGGGAGAAAAAGAGCCCTCGATGCAGTTCACCACGCCGGAAGAACTCGGCGCGCTGGCGGTGTTTTTCTGCTCGCCCGCCGGCAACAACATTCGCGGCGTGGCCTGGAACATGGACGGTGGCTGGACCGCGCAATAAACTGTTCACGCCGGCCCCAGCAGTCGGGCGACATGGTTGCCGATTGCCAGCGAACTGGTCAAACCGGGCGACTCGATCCCGAATAGATTGACCAACCCGGGCACACCATGCACGGCCGGTCCCTGGATCAGGAAGTCCTTGGGCAACTCATCAGGCGACTGGATTTTAGGGCGCATGCCGGCATAGCCTGGCAGCAGGCTGCCGTCCTGCAGCGCCGGCCAGTATTTACGAACCTCGCCGTAAAACGCCTCGCCTCGCGCCGGCTCCACCACCAGGTCATCGGGCGAATCCACCCACTGCACATCGGGGCCGAATTTGGCCTGGCCACCCAGGTCAACCGTCAGGTGAACGCCCAGGCCGGCAGCTTCAGGCACAGGGTAGATCAGCCGATTGAATGGCGAACGGCCTGAAAGGATGAAATAGTTGCCCTTGGCAAAGTGGCTGGGCGGCACGAAGCGGACGTCCAGACCGTCGAAACGACGCGCCAGCGCCTGCGCATGCAGGCCCGCCGAATTCACGACAGACCGGGCCCGCAGTTCCGTGCCGTCGTTCGCTACCAAAACAATAGCATCTTGCGCACAGTAGGCCTGCGCCACGGGAGTATTGAGCACCACAATCCCGCCTGCGTTCTCCAGGTCGCCCTGCAGCGCCAGCATCAGGGCATGGCTGTCCACGATGCCGGTACTTGGCGAATGCACCGCTGCAACACATTCGAGCTGCGGCTCCAGCGCCCTCGCCTGCGCGCGCGTCAGGACTACCAGGTCATTGACCCCATTGGCGGCCGCCTTGCCAATGATGGCCCGCAGCTGTGTGACCTGCTCCACGCAGGTGGCGACAATCAGCTTGCCGCAACGGCTGTGGTTGATGCCGCGCTGGGCGCAGTAGTCATAAAGCAAGCCTTTGCCGGCTACGCACAGGCTGGCCTTGAGCGAACCTTGCGGGTAATAGATGCCCGCGTGAATGACCTCGCTGTTGCGCGAACTGGTTCCCGTGCCGATGGCATCGGCTGCCTCCAGCACCATCACCTCCCTGCCCTGCACTGCCAGGGCACGGGCAATGGCCAGCCCGACGACACCCGCGCCAATCACAACACAGTCAGTCTGCTCCATTCAAATAGCCTTCAAACCGTCCAAAAATCTGCCGCCTGTCACAGCAATCGCGGATCAGTCGCCAGCAGCAGTCCGATCAGCGAACGAAGATGCGTTTTCAATGTCGCGAACCCGGGCGTCAGCGTCAACGTTTCTTCGTTCATATAGAGCTTTCTGTTGATCTCAAGCTGAATGCTGTGACGGTGCCTGGCCGGATCGCCGTAGCGCCGCACCAGTTCCACGCCCTTGTAGGGATGGTTGTAGGCAACGTGGTAGCCCAGCGCCCGCAGGTGCTCGCACACCAGCCCGGACAAGGCCGGGTTTGCCGTGCTGCCATCTCGGTCGCCCACCACGAAATCGGCATGGGCTTCACCTGGGAACTCGGTGGCGTGGCTCGATGCAATGGCAGGCATGGAATGGCAGTTGACATGCATGCTGTAGCCGTGCGCGGCATGCGCGGCCTCGATGGCCTGCCCCACTGCCGCGTGGTAGGGTTTCCAGCATTGCGCGATGCGCCGCTGCACTTCTTCGACCGACAGCCGCCGCGCGTAGAGTGGAATTCCATCGTCGGTAGTGCGCCAAACCAATCCCTTTCCGAGCCGAACCTTGGAGAGAACGCACGGATCGCTTTCTACAGGGCCGGGCCAGGGGGTGTCAAACAGCGAGACATCGATTTCCGTGATGTTCCGGTTCGCGTCAAGGTAGCTCCGCGGGAAATGCGCCTCAATCCAGTGCGCCCCCAGTTCGGGCGCAAAGTCATAGAGTTTTTCAACATGGGTATCTTCCGCGCGGCGCAGGACCGACAGTTCACAGCTGTACAGAAAATCCGGCGGATAAACCACGCCGCTGTGAGGGGAGTCAAGCACCAAGGCGCTGCCGCCGGGAAGATACGTGATGAGCTGCATGGCCTGACTTTATCAGCAGCATGAGAGCTTTTCACGCCCTCTTCAAGCGGGGGGGTAAAGACCATCGGGGCTTAAATTTCAGGGCTGCGGCGCCTTGGTTGCCAATACAGCAAAACTTTCGTGTTGTCCTACAAAAAATTACCTTTTCACCCCCTGGTTGTCAGGGCAACCGACCCTAAACTGAAGACGGTATCTGGGACAAAAGCCTGGATAAAAGCAATTTTTCCTTCCCCCTTTTACCCACCAAAGGAAGCACCATGAAACGATTGAGCCAGACTTTTTCAGCCGCCATCCTGGGCGTCGCCGTTATGGCGGCAACGGGCGCTGCACAGGCCCAAAGTGCCATGAACACCAATTATTCCTTGTACGGGCCCGGTGCTGGCTATGTGGGCCTGAACATCGGCCAATCCAATTATTCGCTGGGCAACGGCTTTGGCCCGTTTGCCTCCGAGGATCACGACACGGTTTACAACATCTACACCGGCACCTTTTTCAATCCGAACGTCGGGCTTGAACTGGGCTACACCAACTTCGGAAAAATTCAGCGCGCTGGCGGCAATACCAAGGCAGAAGGCATCAATCTGAGCCTGGTGGGCCGTGCGCCCATCAGCCAGTCCTTCAACGTGTTCGGCAAACTGGGCACAACCTATGGCCGAACGGATGTGTCCGCCTTTGCGGGGTCCGGCGTTCCTTCCGGGAAAGAAACTGGTTTTGGCGTGTCTTACGGCCTGGGAGCCGAATATGTTTTCAATCCCGTGCTGTCGGCCGTGCTGCAGTATGACGAGCATCGGCTGAATTTTGCAGGTGACAACCGTGACCGCGTCAACGCCACCACGGTAGGCCTGCGCTACCGTTTCTAGGCTTTTCATGCTGCTGCAGGCGCTTCAAAGCGCTTGCCCTCCAAGCCTGCGGACATCGAGTGCGCAGGCTTTTTATTTTTCCTTGCTATTTAATTAATAGCAAAGTTTACTTACCCTGCCTGCGCAAGCAGCCAATTTAATCAAAAACTTCGGCTTCTCATCGATAAGCGCGCTTGCGTAGGCAAAATACAGCAGTCCCCAATGCCTGCGACTCCATAAGCCATCGGCTTCGCTACTTCGCCAGGTTGGCAAGCAAAATGGACTCACTTTCGCTTTTACCGCCAGATCGCTTCATGAGTCCCCACAGATCAGTCAAAGAACGTTTTTTTCATGCGCTCGGCTTTGAGTTTCTTGCAATTGCCATTTGCGCGCCGCTGGGGGCCTGGCTGCTGGGCTACCCGCTGACGCACATCGGTTTGCTGACGCTGATGATCTCGCTTATTGCAATGACTTGGAACATGGGATTCAACGCGCTGTTCGATCGTGCGCAGCACCGCCTGGGTTTTGACCGCACATTGCTGGTGCGTGCCCTGCACGCCCTTCTCTTTGAAATCGGCCTGCTGCTGGCGGTGGTGCCCCTGGCCGCCTGGTGGCTGGGCATTGGCCTATGGGAAGCTTTCGTGCTGGATGTGGGGATAGCGCTGTTTTTCCTGCCCTATACCTTCGTGTTTAACTGGACCTATGACCATCTGCGTGAGTGGCTCGTCCACCGAAAAATCGGCCGCGCGCAAGCCTAGTGCAACCCTGTTGACTCAAGCAGGCACTTGCGCGCTGGACTGGCAGGCTCAGGCATCAGGCAAGCCCCGTCAGCTTGAAGGTCGTGACGAACAGCGCGCTGCCGGCAATCGTCCAGGCCAAGTTTTCCGGCTTGGCTTCGCGTCCCATAAAGTGGGCGCAGATCTCGACAATAAAACCGATCAGAACCGGGATCAGAGCGGCCGCCGTCATACCCAGCGGCAGTGCCAGGGCGGCACAGATGAAGCCCGCAAAAAAGTAAATGAACGGCGCAAAGGTCGACAGGAATGATTCTTTTCGCTCCCCACGCTTGTTTGCCATGCCCGAAAGCCAATTCATTGAATGAAAAGATGGTCCGGTTGACATAGCGAAACTCCTTGTGGTTTGGTGAAACTTCAGTGTGCACTAATTCACGGAAATGCCGAGCCTCAATAAGGGGCGCAAATTTAAATTGCGAATTTGGCTTACCTTAAATAGGGGATGCAGGGCCGCTGGCCCCCTGGGCGGTGAACCGCCTTTCACAGCGACCAGGCCCTTGGGGGCTGCTCTTGCGGGAAACGCTGTCCCCAAACCCTGTCAACCCTGAATTTCCGGCTTGCTCCGCACCCCTGACCCTGAAGGCCGAACAGCGGGCAGTTAGCCGATGCGGCTTTGGCGGACCGTCAGGATGCAATCGTGCTGCCCAGGTCCAGGGTGCTGGACTTGACACGCTCAAACTGAAGCGATCCGGCCTGGTAGTCCCAGCGCTCCAGCTGGCAGCTGCCCGGAAGCGCGTCCGCGCTCGCATAGCGCAGCAGGTTGACCGAATTGGGAATGCCTTCGCGCACCCGGGTTGACAGCGCGGTGCCGGCCTGCACGCCCCAAAGCCGGCGCTCCAGGCCCGCCACGCTCGCGGCCAGATCGCACACATACGGCAGGTGGATATGGCCGCCCATCACAATGTCGGCGCCAGCCCGCGCCCAGGCCCGGATAGCGGGCTCCCAACCGCGAAGCCGGTCATGCTCGTCGCCGGCATCCAGGACATGCACTGGCTGATGGACCACCACGATGCGCAGCTGACCCGGTTTGGCCTGCGCCAGTTCAGCGACCACCCGGTCAATCTGCGCGGCCGACACCTCACCGTTTTTATGCCGCCAGCGTCGCGTGGTCTTGACGCCCACCACCTGCAGCAAAGGGGTTGAAATGGTGTTTTCCAGCGCCGGGCCAAAGGCGCGCAGGTAGCGTGCGTAAGGCCGGAAAAACCGCTCGAAGGGGTTGAACAAGGCGATGTCGTGGTTGCCGGGAATCGCCAGCATGTGGGGAATCGCCAGCTGGTCGCAAAATTCCCGCGCATGGGAAAACTCGGCGACTTGCGCGCGCTGCGTGATGTCACCCGAGAGCACCAGCACATCAGGCTGTTGCTCCCTGGCCATCTGCGCCAACGCGTGCATCACCGCTGGCTGGACCGTGCCGAAATGAGGATCTGAAATCTGCAGCAGGCTTGTCACGGTGCCGTCCTCATTCCACTTCTGCCAGTTCGGACGATGCGGGAACGAGCAGCAGCAAGGGTTCAGGCGCGACCTCAAAAACCAAGGGTGTCCGCATCCATGCCACCTCGCCGTCCAAGGCAACCTTGATGCGTTTCATTTTTTTGGGTGCCACCATGATGCGGCGAAATGAAAAGGTCTGAATGTTCTCGGCCTCTCCCAGCCGGCCCAGCAAACCGCGCAGGAGCAGGCCGTAGAGGGCCAGCGTGCCAATGGGCCGCACGGCGATGCCTGTCAGCAGGCCTTGCGCCACGGCTTCGGCATGTGCTTCATTGATGCCGGCCTGCACCAGTTGCAAGCGGTTGTTCCCCACGAACAGCGTTGGTGTGCGAAGCGATGCCGCCTGCCCGTCCGACTCAATGCGAAGCTGAAGCTGGTGCCGCGACTGCAGCAGGGTTGCCACGCCCGAGAGTAAAGCCACGAAACGGCTGCGCCCCAGCTGCTGCTTCCAGACTTCACGGTCCTCAAGGATTTGAGGGTACAAGCCGACGCTGGCATTCACCAGAAACAACCTGCCGTTGACCAGTCCGACCTGCACCTGGGAAATAGTGGCATTCATCAGTGCGCGGCAGGCTTTGTCGGTGTCTTGCGAGATGGCATTGTCACGGCCGAAGTAATTGAACGTGCCCTGGGGCAGCACGCCGAAAGGACAGCCGCTGCCCAGCACCACACCGGCAACCGAACTGAGCGTGCCGTCGCCTCCAGCAGCGACCACGACGCCTTTGCGCGTTTTTGCAAGGTCCACGGCACGCCTGGCCAGCACCTCGATGGGCTCGGACCCGTCAAACTGCAAGAACTGGTGCGCACGTCCGCTTTCCGCGAAAACACGGCCCATCGTCTGCTTTTCCTCTTCCGTGTCACGGTGGCCCGAGCCTACGTTGATGACAATGAAAAGCGGCCCATGGCGGGCCGCTTCGCTGGCAGATTCTTTGTTTTCAGTCATCCAAAAAGCATAGGCGCCGCAACGCGATCTTGCTGTCAGCCAAGCGCGCATTAGGCCGGCATCAACCGCCCGTTCAGGCCGGCGGGCTCTTTACGGGCGCACGGGCAGCGGCGTCATTTGCACCGAGCCGGAAATAGTCACGACCACCGTGCTTTTACCGGCTTCCACCGGAACAGCCGCCTCGGCCATGTCCGCTGATTTGGCAGCCATGGCCATCATGCGTGGGCGCGGCATGCCCTGGTCATTCGCATTGACCGCCACCTCGCGCAGCGCATACCCCCCAAAGCCAAAGCCCTTCGCAATTTCGCCCGCCTTGGCCTGAAAGCGCTCAATCGCCTGCGTCTGGGCTTGCGCCTCGGCATTCGCGCGCTGTTCGCGGCTCAGACTGAAACTGACGCTGCCCAGCGTCAGGCTTTGCATCTTTGCAGCCAAATTGGTGATGCGGGAAAAGTCCTTGCCCTCCAGCACGAGTTCGGTCGAGCCTTGCCAGCCGTTGATTTTTCCGTCCTTGCCATAATGCGGGTACAGGCTGAAATTGCCGGTTCGCACGTCCATCAACCCCGGAGACGCCGACTGCCTGGCCTGCGTCAAGGCACTGTCGAGCGCCTGCCTGAGCTGGTTCTGCACCGCCTCGGCGCTGGCGCCGTCACGTGCGGTCGTCATCGAGATGGACAGCGTATCTTGCTGCACCTCCACCGAACCGCTGGCTGAAAGCTGGGCCACATTCCTCAGCGGATCAGCCTGGATTGTCTGGGCAAAAAGGCCTGTAACGCTTGCAGTCATTGCGCAGATAGCTATTATTTTAGTAGCAAACTTGATCATGTCATCAACTTTCACGGATAAAGAAAAAATAGACTTCCCTGGCTTGGCAAGGTCGCGGCGCTTGGGCTGGCGCCCTCAAGCCATGCCTCAGGGCCATGCAGGAGCGGTTTGCGCACCGTAGCACAGGGCCGTCAGACAGGGGGGCGACTGCTTGCCAGGCGGTAATAGACGGGCTGAGGAACGATGCTGTCAAGCCCGGCAATGCGTGAATCAACCGATGCCCGTGCCAGGCAAGCCTGGAAAATCCTGCCTGTGCCTGTAGGCTCGACTGAAATGCATGAATTGGAAACGATTGCAATAAAAAGTTTTTTTGAGTAAATAAAAAGACATTTATTCTTTTCCGCCTTCAAAATGGCTCTGTTACAAATTAACGGATCATCATGCTTCAAGCTCAAACCAATGCCCGTGCCGACAAGATCTTGATTCTTGACGATGACGCACGTATTCGCGACCTGCTGCGCCGCTACCTGGCACAGGAAGGTTTTGATGTCATTCTTGCGGAAGACAGCAAGGCGCTCAATCGCATCATGCTGCGCGACGCGGTCGACCTGATCGTGCTCGATCTGATGATGCCTGGCGAGGACGGCCTGTCGATCTGCCGACGGCTTCGCGCAGCCAATGACCGCACGCCCATCATCATGCTGACAGCCAAGGGCGAGGATGTGGACCGCATAGTCGGCCTTGAAGTCGGAGCGGACGACTACCTGGCCAAGCCCTTCAATCCGCGCGAACTGCTGGCGCGCATCCATGCAGTGCTGCGCCGCCGCCCCACCGCCGAGGTGCCCGGCGCGCCGTCGAGCGACCAGGAAGTGATCACGTTCGGGCCGTTCTCGTTCGACATGAGTCTGCGCACGCTGCAAAAAAATGGCGAGGACCTGCCGCTGACGACCGGCGAATTCGCCATGCTCAAGACCCTGGTTCGACATCCGCGCCAGCCGCTTTCGCGTGAAAAGCTGGCGCAACTCGCCCGTGGCCGGGAGTTCGAGCCGTTTGACCGCAGCCTGGACGTGCAGGTCTCGCGCCTGCGCAAACTGATCGAGACCGACGCGGCGGTTCCGCGTTACATCCAGACCGTGTGGGGCATTGGCTACGTCTTCGTGCCGGACGGAAACAGCTAAGCGGCATTCATCACGCTGTTCAAGCAGCCTGGCGCTGGCTGGGTAAGTGCCGATTCGGTTCATGGCGCCGCCACTGCACAATGGCAACGGGCCTGATCCGCCCGCGCCTTTTCAAATCCCCAAGCTCGTCCACTGTCCGCAATGCAATCTTTCGAATCCTCCCGCCTGGAAACCACTCCCGTGCCCCTGGAGTCCCGGCCGCGCCGGGGCATCAACCTGTTCTGGCGCACCTTCTTCTTCCTGGCACTGCTGCTGTTCGGCTCCATCGTGGCTTGGCTGCAAACATTTCGCACCCTGGAAACCGAGCCGCGCGCGGTTCAGAATGCGCAGCAGCTCGCCACGGTGGTGAACCTGACCCGCGCGGCGCTTCGGTATTCCGACGCCGCCGCGCGGGCTTCGCTGATCAAGACGCTGGCCGAGGAAGAGCATGTCCGCATCACGCGGCATGAACCCAAGGACAAATTCGATCTGTTCGTGAGCGACGAATACAGCGCCCGCATCGCGCAGGAGCTGACCGCAAGGCTCGGTCCGGGCACCGTGGTTGCCAGCAATGTCAACGGCCAGAAGGGCTTGTGGATCGGTTTTTCAATCGCCGAAGACGCCTACTGGCTGCTGACGGACACATCGCGCCTGGGGCCTTCGCGCACCAGCACCTGGGCGATCTGGCTCATGACGGCAGCGGCGTTCTCGCTGGCGGGGGCGGCCGTGATTGCCCGCCTCATCAACCAGCCGCTCAAGCAGCTGTCATTCGCCGCCAGCCGGATGCGCGATGGCGATTTCGATGCCAGCCGACTCGATGAGCAGGTGGCGACCAGCGAAATCCGCGAGGTCAACATCGGCTTTAACCGCATGGCGGCGCAACTCTCCAAAATCGAGCAGGACCGCGTCGTGATGCTGGCGGGCATCTCGCATGACCTGCGCACGCCCCTGGCGCGCCTGCGCCTGGAAACCGAGATGAGCGTGGCAGACCCGGATGCGCGCGACCACATGGCCGCCGACATTGCCCAGCTGGACGCCATCATTGATAAATTCCTGGACTATGCCCGACCCGAGCCGGCCCATCTGGAGCCGATCTCGCTCAATGACGTGGTCGACGCCGCGCTCTACCCGGTGGCCGAATACCCCGACATGCGGGTTACCGTGAGCATGCCGGAGGGCATCAAGGTGCTGGCCGACCGGGTGGACCTGTCGCGTGTCATTGCCAACCTGCTGGAGAATTCGCGGCGCTACGGCAAATCGGACGACACCGGCATTGCCCTGGTGGACATTTCCGCCCGCATCAGCGATGCCTGGGTGCTGATCAAGGTGCGCGACCACGGCAAGGGCGTTGCCCCCGCCATGCTGTCCCGCCTCACCAATCCTTTTTTCCGGGGCGATTCTGCCCGCACCGCCGCCACGGGCGCAGGCCTGGGGCTGGCGATTGCCGAAAAAACCATCATTCGCATGGGCGGCATGTTCAGCCTGGCCAACACCACGTCGGGTGGGCTGGCGGCCCACATCAAGCTGCGGCGGGGCTGATGCCGCCAACAAGGCGCCAGCGGCGCGTGGCGCAAAAAAATGAGTCAAATACCTGCCCAGCGCAATGGCAGCAAGGGTTTGTTGCTATTAATAAAGTAGCACAACCGCCCGTGCTTCCAGGCTCAGGCCCTGCCCGACAGGCCCCAGCTTTTCAGCCGTCTTGGCCTTGACATTGACGCGGCCTGCCTCCAGCCCCAGCGCCTGGGCAATGCAGGCCCGCATGGCCGGAATATGCGGCGCCAGGCGCGGGGCCTGCGCCACGATGGTGCTGTCGATGTTGCCGATGCGGTGGCCTTGCGCGGCCAGCAGCCGCCCGGTTTCACGCAGCAGCGCCAGGGAATCGGCGCCCTTGTAGCGCGCGTCCGTATCGGGGAAGTGGCTGCCGATATCGCCCAGCCCCGCCGCGCCCAGCAGGGCATCGATGATCGCGTGCAGCAGCACGTCGGCATCCGAATGCCCCAGCAGGCCCAGCGTGTGCGCCACCTCGACACCGCCCAGCACGAGCTTGCGCCCGGGCACCAGGGCATGGGTATCCCAGCCCTCCCCAATGCGGAAAGGGGGAAGTGGGGCAAGCGGGACAAGTGGGGCATTCGGAACTGAACTCATGAAACTTGGGCTTTCGCGTCGTTGAAAATTGAAGGCACCAACGGCCCGCGCGTTGCGCTCGTACCGTCGCGGCTCGACAAAATGGCATCGGCCAGCGCAAAGTCTTCCGGGTAGGTCACCTTGAAGTTCTGGGCGCTTCCAGCCACCAGCATCGGCGCCAGGCCCAGGGCCTCGATGGCGCCGGATTCATCGGTCACGCCGCTGCCGGCCGCCTCCAGCGCCTGCGCCAGCAAGCCGATGCGAAACATCTGCGGCGTTTGCGCCAGCCATTTACCGGTGCGGTCCAGCGTGCCGCTCACACGCCCGGCCTCCTCGGTCTTGAGCGTATCGGGCAGTTTGTGCGCCAGCAGCCCGCCCACGCGGTCATGCTGGCAGGCGTCGATCAACTGGTCGATCTGCTCAGCAGTAATCAGGCAGCGGGCAGCATCATGCACCAGCACCCAGTCTTGCGGTTCAGCTCCGGCCTGGCGCAGTGCCTGCAGGCCGCCGCGCGCGCTGTCGGCCCGGCTGGCACCGCCGCACGCGGCCACCTGAAATGATTTGTTTGCCATCGTGTCAAAAAACACGTCGCCCGGCGCCACGACGACCAGCGTGCGGGCAATGCGCCCGACCGCCGCGAAAGCGGCCAGGGTGTGCAGCACCAGGGCCTTGCCGGCAACCGGCTGGTATTGCTTGGCCAGTCCCGAGGCTGAAATGCCTGCCCGGCTGCCCTGGCCGGCACACGGAATCAGGGCAAAAAAACGGGCGCTGGGGCGGTTATCGGCGGGGTCGGTCGTCATCGCCTCATCATAAATTCTAAAATCGGGCCGATGCACCTTCCTTCACTCGCGACCGGCAAACGCTACACCCTGCCCCAGCCCCTGGGCTCCGCCGACGCCCTGCTCCTGGCAAGCCTCGGGCAACGCGAAAAAGCCGCCGGCAAGCTCACCGCCATCGTCACCTCGGACGCGGCCACGGCCCAGCGCCTGATGGACGAGATGGCGTTTTTCGCGCCCGACCTGCGCTGCGCGCTGTTTCCCGACTGGGAAACCCTGCCCTACGACGCGTTTTCGCCGCACCAGGACCTGATCAGCGAACGCCTGGCGACGCTGTGGCGCATCCAGCAACGCAAGAAAGATACCGGCGCCGACGTGGTCATCGTGCCCGCCACCACGGCGCTGTACCGACTGGCGCCGCCCAGCTTTCTGGCCGGCTACACCTTCGAGTTCAAGGTCCGGCAAAAGCTCGACGAGGCCAAGCTGAAAGCCCAGCTCACGCTGGCCGGCTACAGCCACGTCACGCAGGTCGTCAGCCCCGGCGAATACGCGGTGCGCGGCGGTCTGATCGATTTGTTCCCGATGGGCTCGCTGGTGCCGTACCGGGTGGACCTGTTCGACGACGAGATCGACAGCATCCGCACCTTCGACCCCGACAGCCAGCGCAGCCTGTACCCGGTGCCCGAGGTGCGCCTGCTGCCGGGGCGCGAGTTTCCGATGGACGACGAGGCGCGGACCAAGTTCCGCAGCCGCTGGCGCGAGCTGCTCGACGGCGACCCGACCAAGAGCCGCATCTACAAGGACATGGGCAACGGCGTGGCGACAGCCGGCATCGAGTATTACCTGCCGCTGTTTTTCGACGAAACCGCCACCGTGTTCGACTACCTCGGCAAGCAGGCGACGCTGGTGCTGCATGGCGACCTGGAACCGGCCTTTCAGAGCTTCTGGCAGGACACGAAAGACCGCTACCGGCTGGTGAAGGACGCGCCCGACCGCCCGGCGCTGCCGCCCGAGTCGCTGTTCTTGACAGCCGAGCAGTTCTACACCCGCGCCAACGACTACGCCCAGCTGGCGCTGCGCGGCACCGTGCAGGACGTTGCCGACAATGCCCAGTTCCAGAAACTCGGTGAGATGGCCGTGGTGCGCGGCGCCGAAGACCCGCTGGCCGGCTTCAAGCGGCATGCCCAAAACACAGCCCACCGGGTTCTGCTGCTGGCCGAAAGCGATGGCCGGCGCGAGAGCCTGCTCGACTTTTTGCGCGCCAGCAACGTCAGCCCGCCGGCCTTCGACTCGCTCGAAGACTTCCAGACCAGCAGCGAAAAGCTCGGCATCGCCACAGCGGCGCTCAACACCGGCTTCAGCTGGCTGGAAGAAAGCATCGATTTCGTCACCGAGACCGAGCTGTTTGCCGCCGGCGTCACCACGCGCCGCCGCAGCAAGCGGCAAGAGCAGGTCAGCGACGTCGAGGCGCTGATCAAGGACCTGTCCGAGCTGAACGTCGGCGACCCGGTGGTGCACAGCGCCCACGGCATCGGCCGCTACCGGGGCCTGATCAACCTCGACCTGGGCGAGAAAAACCCCGACGGCTCCCCGGCCACGCAGGAGTTTTTGCATCTCGAATACGCCGACAAGGCCACGCTGTATGTGCCGGTCAGCCAGCTGCACCAGATCAGCCGCTACACCGGCGTCAGTGCCGACGAAGCGCCGCTGCACCGCCTGGGCAGCGGCCAGTGGGAAAAGGCCAAGCGCAAGGCGGCCGAGCAAATCCGCGATTCCGCCGCCGAGCTGCTCAACATCTATGCGCGCCGCGCCGCCAGGGAAGGCCATGCCTTTCGCTATTCGCCGGCCGACTACGAGATTTTTGCCAACGATTTCGGTTTTGACGAAACCGCCGACCAGCGCGCTGCCATTCATGCGGTCATCCAGGACATGATCAGCCCGCGGCCGATGGACCGGCTGGTCTGCGGCGACGTGGGTTTCGGCAAAACCGAAGTCGCCCTGCGCGCCGCCTTCATCGCGATTACCGGCGGCAAGCAGGTCGCCCTGCTGGCGCCCACCACGCTGCTGGCCGAGCAGCACTACCAGACGCTGGTGGACCGCTTCGCCAAGTGGCCGGTGAAAGTGGCTGAGATGAGCCGCTTTCGCTCGGGCAAGGAAATCAGCGCCGCCATCAAGGGCCTGGCCGACGGCAGCGTCGACATCGTCGTCGGCACCCACAAGCTGCTGAGCCAGGACGTGAAGTTCAAGCAGCTCGGCCTCCTGATCATCGACGAGGAGCACCGCTTCGGCGTGCGCCACAAGGAGGCCATGAAGGCCCTGCGCGCCGAGATCGACGTGCTGACGCTGACGGCCACGCCGATTCCGCGCACGCTGGGCATGGCGCTCGAAGGCCTGCGCGACCTGAGCGTGATCGCCACCGCGCCGCAGCGCCGGCTGGCCATCAAGACCTTTGTGCGCAGCGAAAGCAACGGCGTGATCCGCGAGGCGGTGCTGCGCGAATTGAAGCGCGGCGGGCAGGTTTACTTCTTGCACAACGAAGTCGAAACGATTCAAAACCGCCGCGAAAAGCTGGAGGAGCTGCTGCCCGAGGCCCGGATTGCCGTCGCCCACGGCCAGATGCCCGAGCGCGAGCTGGAGCGGGTGATGAAGGACTTCGTGGCCCAGCGCCACAACCTGCTGCTGTGCTCGACCATCATCGAGACCGGCATCGACGTGCCGACCGCCAACACCATCCTGATGAGCCGTGCCGACAAGTTCGGCCTGGCGCAGTTGCACCAGCTGCGCGGCCGCGTGGGCCGCAGCCACCACCAGGCCTATGCGTACCTGATGGTTCCAGACCTCGAAGGCCTGACCAAGCAGGCCAGCCAGCGGCTCGATGCGATCCAGCAGATGGAAGAACTCGGCTCGGGCTTTTACCTGGCGATGCACGACCTGGAGATTCGCGGCACCGGCGAGGTGCTGGGCGAGAACCAGAGCGGCAACATGCTGGAAATCGGCTTTCAGCTCTACAACGAAATGCTCAGCGAAGCGGTCGCGTCGCTCAAGGCCGGGCGTGAACCGGATTTGCTGTCGCCGCTCAGCGTCACGACCGAGATCAACCTGCATGCCCCTGCCCTGCTGCCCAGCGACTACTGCGGTGACGTGCACCTGCGTTTGTCGTTCTACAAGAAGCTCGCCACGGCTAAGAAAACCGAGCAGATCGACGCGCTGCTGGAGGAAATCGTCGACCGCTTCGGCAAGCTGCCGGCCCAGGCGCAAACGCTGATCGACGTGCATCGACTGCGCGTGATTGCCAAGCCCTACGGCGTGGTCAAGGTCGATGCCGCGCCCGGCGCCATCACCATCACCTTCCAGAAAGACCCGCCAATCGACTCGATGGCCATCATCCACCTGATCCAGAAAAACAAGCACATCAAGCTCGCCGGCAACGACAAGCTGCGCATCGATCGCCCGCTGCCGGAAGCGAAGGACCGGGCGCAGATGGTGCGCGATGTGCTTCGGAGTTTGGGGCAGCCGGTGGCGGCCGAGGTATTGGCATAGGCCATGGCATAGGCTACACTGCTTTCAACCCTTAACCGGAGAAAGTCATGATCCAAGTCGCTGAAAACCCCTTTGCCGACCCAAG
>JAQGLT010000006.1 GCA_028292745.1 Polaromonas sp.
CAGCGCCTAGTTCATCGACTTGTAGCTGTCGGACAGGTCGACGTATTTGCCTACCATCGCGATGCTAACCTCGCCCTGCGGATTCTCCGTTACGTGCAACAGCGCGTCCCAGCGCATGAGGTTGGCGGGCGGGGTGTTCAGGCGCAGCTTGTCGCAGATCAGCCCGTCCAGGCCCTGCTCGTGCAGCATGCGCGGCACCTTGTAGATCGTGTCCACGTCCCACATCGAAATCACGCCCCATTCGGGCACGTTGGAAAACAGCGAGATTTTCTCGCGCTCTTCGTTGGGAATGCGGCGGTCGGCGCGGCACAGCAGCACGTCGGCCTGGATGCCGATCTCGCGCAACTGCTTGGCGGTGTGCTGCGTCGGCTTGGTCTTGAGTTCGCCGGCGGCGGCGATCCAGGGCACGTAGCTCAGGTGCACGAAGGCGGTGTTGTTCGGCCCCATGCGCAGGCTCATCTGGCGGACCGCTTCGAGGAAGGGCAGGGATTCGATGTCGCCCACCGTGCCGCCGATCTCGACGATCGCCACATCGACCGCGTCCGGCGTGTCATAGCGCGCGCCGCGCTTGATGAAGTCCTGGATTTCGTTGGTGATGTGCGGAATGACCTGCACGGTCTTGCCGAGGTAGTCGCCGCGGCGTTCTTTTTCCAGCACGCTCTGGTAAATCTGGCCGGTGGTGAAGTTGTTGGCCTTGCGCATCCGGGTTTCGATGAAACGCTCGTAGTGGCCCAGGTCAAGGTCGGTTTCAGCCCCGTCGTCGGTCACGAAAACCTCGCCATGCTGGAAAGGCGACATCGTGCCCGGGTCCACATTGATGTAGGGATCGAGCTTGATGAGGGTGACTTTGAGGCCCCGCGACTCAAGGATGGCGGCGAGGGAGGCCGAGGCGATTCCCTTGCCCAGGGAAGACACCACGCCGCCGGTGACGAAGACAAATTTGGTCATGCCATGTACGAACCACAAGTTCGCTAAGGTGGTAAACGGAGATTATAGGGGTTGGCTGTCAGTCGGAGTCAGCCCTGTCCTTCATGCCGCGCCTGCCGGTTTTCAGCCGTGGTGCGAAGATATTCAAGGACGGACAAGCAGGAGTGAACATGGAAAGTCTGGATTTGCGCGTGCTGACCGATGCACTCGCCTGGCGCCGCGCCGGCCACCCGGTCACGCTGGTCACAGTGGTCGAGACCTGGGGCAGCGCGCCTCGCCCGCCCGGGGCTCTGCTGGCGGTGCGCGGCGATGGCCGGGTGAGCGGGTCGGTGTCGGGCGGCTGCGTCGAGGACGACCTGATCGCCCGGATCGGGGCCGGCGAACGCACCGACAGGCCGGCGATGATTGCCTATGGCGTGAGCCGGGCCGAGGCGGCGCGCTTCGGCCTGCCGTGCGGCGGCACGCTTCGGCTGGTGCAGGAGCCTGTGGTTGCCACCGCCTGGCTGGAAGAGGTTTTGCGACGCACGGCCAGTCATGGCGTGGTGGCGCGCACCCTGATGCTGGCCAGCGGACAGGTGGAACTGGCCGAGGCACAGCGCGGCGCGGCCATGCAGTTTGACGGTCTGGCGCTGACCACGGTGTTCGGCCCGCGCTGGCGGCTGCTGCTGATCGGCGCCGGCCAGCTCAGCCGGGCGGTCGCCGCCATCGCGCAGATGCTCGATTTCGAGGTGCTGGTCTGCGACCCGCGCGACGAGTATTCGGCCACGCTGGCGATGGACGGCGTGCGGCACCTGCCCGGCATGCCCGACGATGTGGTGCGCGAACTCGTGCCCGACATGCACACCGCCATCGTCGCGCTGACGCATGACCCCAAGCTGGACGACATGGCGCTGCTCGAAGCCTTGCAATCAGACGCGTTTTACGTCGGCGCCCTGGGGTCGGCCCGCAACCAGCTGGCGCGCAAGCAGCGGCTGGCCGAGCATTTTGATCTGGACGCGCAGGCGCTGGGCCGGCTGCATGGTCCGGTGGGACTGCGCATCGGCGCAAAAACGCCGGCGGAGATTGCCGTGTCGGTGATGGCGCAGATTGTCGAGGTCAAGAATGCCCGGCCGCTCGCGGCCGCTGCCGACGGCGCGATGGCGGCGATGCATGCCTGACACGACGAACAAAACCGTGGTCATTGTGCTGGCTGCGGGGCGCGGCGAGCGCTTTCTGGCCAGCGGCGGCACAGGCGCCAAGCTGCAGGCGCTGCTGGCGGGCCGCAGCGTGCTGGAGCGCACGCTGGCGGCGGTGCGGGCGTCGGGCTTGCCATGGCACCGGGTCGACGCCGGGCAGGGCGTCCATGCCGGCATGGGCGACTCGATTGCAGCCGGAGTGCGGGCCACGGCGGATGCGGCGGCCTGGCTGATCCTGCCGGGCGATCTGCCGCTGCTGCGGGCTGACACCCTGCGCCGCCTGGCCGCAGCCCCGCGGGAATTGCCCGTGGTGGTGCCCGTGGTTCAGGGCCGGCGCGGCCATCCGGTGCGGTTTTCCGCGCCGTGTGGCCGGGACCTGATGGCCTTGACCGGAGCGCGGGGCGCTGCCGCCGTGGTCAGCGCATGGGGCGCCACCGCCTGGCCGCTGACGGACGAGGGCTGCACGTTCGACATCGATACGTTGCAGGACTTGCAGCGGGCAGAGCGGCAGCTGGCAGCGGCCGGGCATCTTCGAGGCCACAACCCTTCAGCTTTGCAAGCGCTATCAATTAAATAGCTGTCAGTGCACGCAGGTAGTGCGCAAAAGCACAATTTGCATGAAAATTTCCGGTGTTTTGGACCGAGGGGACGGTCTGCTGGCACCGGTGCGCCTGAAAACCCGGAAATTAATGCCAAACAGGGTCGCAGCGCATATCCCACTTGGGCAAGCTGCTATTGAAGGCATAGCATATAGGCGGCCTGGGAATCGGATGCCCGCCGTCACGCCCCGAGCCAGCAGGCGCCAGCTCAGCCGGGCGCCATCACCTTGTCGGGCGTCATCGGCGTGCTGCGCACCCGCCTGCCGGTGGCGTGGTAAATCGCGTTGCAAACGGCCGCCGACACGCCGACAATCCCGATCTCGCCCACACCCTTGGCGCCCAGGCGGCTGACGACGCGGTCGTCCTCATCGACAAAGATGACGTCGATGTCGTGGATGTCGGCATTGACCGCTACATGGTATTCGGACAGGTTGTGGTTCATGAAGCGGCCCAGGGCGTGGTCGGCACGGGTTTCCTCGTGCAGCGCCTGGCTGATGCCCCAGACGACGCCACCGACAATCTGGCTGCGCGCGGTCTTGGCGCTCATGATGCGGCCGGCCGCGATGGCGCTGACCACCCGCGTCACCCGCACCGTGCCAAAGGCCTCGTCCACCCGCACCTCGCAAAACACCGCCGAATGGGTGGCACGTACAAAATTTTTCTGCTTCAGGGCATTGGGCAGCATCAGGTATTTTTCTTCGATGCTGTCCTGCCCGGCGGCGGCCAGGATGGCGGTCAGCGGCACCGCCGTTCGGGGCATCTTGATCAGCTGCATGCTGCCGCCGACGAACTCGACCTCGGAAAACATTGCGATTTCAAACGGCGAATCCGGCATGGCCCGGCCCAGTTTCCAGAGTTTCCTTTGCAGTTTCTCGCACACCCCCTCCACCGCCGAGCCGACGGTGGTGACATGCGAGGAGCCGCCTTCGATGGGCGCGAACGGCAGGGTCGAGTCGCCCAGCCGGAAAGTGACCTGTTCGAGCGGCAGGCCCATCGCGCTGGCGGCGATCAGGCTCATCACGGTATAGGTGCCGGTGCCGATGTCGCTGGCCGCGCTGCTGACTTCGAGCCGGCCGTCGGCATGCAGCACGGCCCGCGCCTTGGCCAGCATCTGCAGCGCATCCCACTGGCCGGTGGCCATGCCCCAGCCGATCAGCTCACTGCCTTCGTGCATCGAGCGCGGCGCCAGGGGCCGCTTTGACCAGCCAAAGCGCTCCGCCCCCTGCGCGTAGCAGGCGCGCAGCTCCTTGGTGGAATAGGGCAAGTCCTTGGCGGCATCCCGTTCGGCATAGTTTTTCAGGCGCAGCGCCAGCGGGTCCATGCCAAGGGCATACGACAACTCGTCCATGGCCACTTCCAGGGCATGGATGCCGTGCGCGGCGCCGGGCGCGCGCATGTCGATGGGGGTGTACTGGTCCAGCGCCACCAGCTTGTAGTCGAGCTTCACGTTGTCGCACCGGTACAGCTGGCCCGACCAGTTGACCACCACCTCGACGTAATCCTCGATCCGCGAGGTTTCGGCAATCGCCCGGTGCATCACGCTCTTGAGCGTGCCGTCGCGCTCGGCCGCCAGCTGCACGCGCTGCAGGGTTTCGGGCCGGTGGCCGAAGGTGAACATCTGCTGGCGCGTGAGCACCACCCGCACCGAGCGCTTGAGCTGCAGCGCCCCCATCACTGCCAGGATCAGCTGGTACTGCGGCCGCAGCCCCGAGCCGAAGGCGCCGCCGATAAAGGGGTTCTTCACGGTCACCTTGTCCTTGCCCAGACCGAAGACCTGCGACACCACCCAGCGGCTGTTTTGCGAGCTTTGCGTCTTGTCGTAGACGGTCAGGTGGCCGTCGTCGGCGCGGATCACGGTGCTGGCATGCATTTCCATCGGGTTGTGGTGCTCGACGCCGCTGTAGTAGTCGGCCTGGATTTTGACCGGCGCCGCCTCGAAAGCCGCCTCGGCATCCCCGGTCGGCTTCGGCGGCGGCGAAAAGCCGGCCTTGAGCCGGCTGGGCGTGTGGATGCGGTGCACGTTGGCCAGCAGGTTGGTCTCGTGAGGGGCTTTTTCATAATCGACGCGCACCAGCGACGCCGCATAGCGCGCCGCCTCGAAGGTGTCGGCCAGCACCAGCGCGACCGGTTGACCGCTGTAGAGCACGCCGGCGCCGTGAAATGGCTTGAACGGCGACCCCGCCGGCGCCGTCATGTCCTTGTAGAACAGGTCCAGCTTGCGGGTTCGGGGCCGGTTCAGGTGCGACAGGATGTCGAGCACGCCCGGCACGGCGCGCGCTTCGTCCAGATGCAGCGCCGTGATGCGCCCTTTGGCCACCGTGCTGTTCACCACCACGCCATAGGCCATGTCGGACGTGTAGTGCTCGGCCACGTAGCGCGCCTGGCCGGTCACCTTGACCCGGCCATCCACGCGCGAGACCGGATCGCCCTTGGCGACCAGGCCGGTGCCCGGCTCGGCGACCGGCTGGATGTCTGTGTAGGCGGTGGTCATGGGCTGCCCTCCTCACCGAGCCGGGGCTCGCCTGTGTTGGTGACGGTTCCTGCGGCCGCCGTCATCAGCGCCCGCACCACGGCGCGCCGGGCCATCGGAATCTTGAAATCGTTGCTGCCGAATCCCACGCCCTGCGCCTGGGCGCCGTGCAGCAGCAGGTCGGCGGCCTGCTCGAAGCTGGCAGCCTCAGCCGGCTGGCCGGCCAGCAGCGCTTCGGCCCGCGCATCGCGCCAGGGCTTGTGCGCAACGCCGCCGATGGCGATGCGCGCCTGCCTGACCTGCCCGTCGTCGCCCAGGTCGAGCGCCGCCGCCACCGACACCAGCGCAAACGCATAAGAAGCGCGGTCGCGCAGCTTGAGGTAGGCCGAATGCCCGGCAAAGGCCTGCGCCGGCGGGAGCTCGATGTGGGTGATCAGCTCGTCGTGCGCCAGCGTCGTGTCGATGTCGGGGCGCTCGCCGGGCAGGCGGTGAAAGTCGGCGAAGGCGATCGCCCGCGCGCCGCCGGGCGACCGTACATGCACCACCGCCTCCAGGGCCTGCAGGGCAACGCACATGTCGGACGGGTGGGTGGCGATGCAGTGCGCGCTGGCGCCCAGAATCGCATGCTGGCGCGCCAGCCCGCCGATGGCCGGGCAGCCGCTGCCCGGTTTGCGCTTGTTGCAGGGCACTCCGGCGTCGTAGAAATAGTAGCAGCGGGTGCGCTGCAGCAGGTTGCCGCCATTGGTCGCCATGTTGCGGATCTGGGGCGAGGCACCCGCCAGGATGGCGGCGCTCAGCAACGGGTAGCGGCGCGCTACCTGCGGGTGGTAGGCGGTGTCGGCGTTGCGGGCCAGCGCGCCCAGGCGCAGCCCGCCTTCGGGCGTGGACTCGATGCCGTCCAGCGGCAGCGCGTTGATGTCGACCAGCCGGGCCGGCCGCATCAGGTTTTCCTTCATCAGGTCCAGGATATTGGTGCCGCCCGCGATGAATTTGCCGACACCCGGCGCAAGCGGGGGGCGCGATGCGATCTGCGCCAGCGCTGTCTCGACCGTGCTGGCCGAGGTGAATGAAAACGGGTTCATGCCGGCACCGTTCCGATCACCACCGGCTGCTGCGCCGTCCGCTGGGCAGCGCCGGGCCGGGCACCCAGCGCCACCTCGCACACGGCCTGCGTGATTTGCGGGTAGGCGCCGCAGCGGCAGACGTTGCCGCTCATCAGCTCCCGCACCTCGTCGGGCGTATGCGCATGCCCTTCATTGATCAGCCCCACGGCCGAGCACAGCTGGCCCGGCGTGCAGTAGCCGCACTGGAAAGCGTCGTGCGCGATGAAAGCTTGCTGCAGGGGATGCAGCGCTGCGGTGCTGTCGGCGTCCACCTTCTCGCCCTTTTCATCTTCTTCATCCCGCAGGCCCGCCAAGCCCTCGACCGTGGTGATGTCCCGTCCGTCCTGCATCACGGCAAGCGTCAGGCAGGCATTGATCCGCCTGCCGTCCACCAGCACGGTGCAGGCGCCGCACTGGCCGTGGTCGCAGCCCTTTTTGGTGCCGGTGAGCTGCAGCTTGTCGCGCAGCAGGTCCAGCAGGGTCACCCAGGCCTGCACCTCCAGCCGGTACGGCTGCCGGTTGATGCGCAGCGCGAGGCTGTGTTGCGAGCAGCCGGGAAACGCCAGCGAAATTGGGCTGTCAGCCATGAAAGCTCCTTGTGTCAAGGCCATGAATCCTGGCATCTGGACGCAGGCCAGACGGTGAAAACACAGCCTAAAAGCGCGCGGGATGGCACGGTGAAAGCGGCCACAACGCCGCAGCGTCAGACAACACGCCATCAGCGCTGGTCCTGCCTTTTGAGTCGCGCATGCGCCGGTGGCGGCAAGGTGCTATATAAATAGTAGCTATAAGCGCACTGCCAGCATGCGCTAGGATCATTTTTTCCATAAATATTCCAGTCCAACGAGGAATTCGTTCCTGCAGCCGGCACTGCCGCTCGTGCGCGCTACAGTGCGACCGGAACTGCCTGCCGCGCTGAACTGCTACATTGCCAGCCATGACAAATCAAGCAATCGACACGGCCGGCGCTGAGGCCTTGGAGCTGGCCGGCAGACACATCGTGCTCGGCCTGTCCGGCGGCATTGCCTGCTACAAATCGGCCGAGCTGTGCCGCGCCCTGGTCAAGGCCGGCGCCACGGTGCAGGTGGTCATGACCGAAGCGGCCGGGCAGTTCATCACGCCGGTGACGATGCAGGCGCTCAGCGGCCGGCCGGTCTACAGCAGCCAGTGGGACGACCGGGCGCCCAACACCATGGCCCACATCAACCTGTCGCGCGAAGCGGACGCCGTGCTGATCGCGCCGTGCAGTGCCGATTTCATCGCCAAGCTGGTGCAGGGCCGCGCCGATGAATTGCTCAGCCTGATGTGCCTGGCCCGGCCCATCGGCCAGGTGCCGCTGCTGGTGGCGCCGGCCATGAACCGCGAGATGTACGCCCATCCGGCCACGCAGCGCAACCTGGCGCAGCTGCAGGCCGACGGCACCACGGTGCTGGGCGTGGGCAGCGGCTTTCAGGCCTGCGGCGAAACCGGCGACGGCCGCATGCTCGAACCGGAAGAACTGCTGGAAGACATGATTGCGTTTTTCACCCCCAAGCGGCTCGTCGGCCAGCGTGTGCTGGTCACGGCCGGCCCGACCTACGAGGCGATTGACCCGGTGCGCGGCATCACCAACCTGTCGAGCGGGAAAATGGGCTTTGCCATTGCGCGGGCCGCCCGCGAAGCCGGCGCCGAGGTCACGCTGGTGGCCGGCCCGGTCAGCCTGCCGACGCCGCGCGGCGTTGCCCGCATCGATGTGAAATCAGCGTCAAACATGCTTGGCGCGGTTGCCAAGCGTTCACAGTCAGCTACTGTTTTTATAGCAACGGCCGCCGTGGCGGACTGGCGCCCGGCGGCGCCCTCCAGCCAAAAAATAAAGAAGGACGGCTCTGGCCAGACGCCGGAACTGGCCTTCACCGAAAACACCGACATTTTGGCCATGGTGGCCCAGTCGCCCGCGGCCAGGCGCGGCCAGCTGTTTTGCGTCGGCTTCGCGGCGGAAAGCCACGACCTGCTGGCCAATGCCCAGGCCAAGCGCCTGCGCAAGAATGTGCCGCTGCTGGTGGGGAACATTGGCCCGGATACCTTCGGCCAGGACCACAATGCGCTGCTGCTGATCGACGCACAGGGCACCGTCGAGATGCCCTGGGCCTCCAAACTGTCGCTGGCGCGGCAGCTGGTGCGGGAAATCGCCGCCAGGCTGGCGGCTTGCGCGCCGCAGATACAAGGTACCACTGCATGATTCATTCTTCGGACACGCCCCCGGACGGCGACTTTGCGCGTTATGTCGAGCGCCTGACCGGCAGCAACGCTGCGGCCGGTGCGCGTGAAAGCCTGTTCAACCTCCCCAAGGACGCGGCCGCGGGGGCGACGTTTGCGACAAGCTCGGGCTTGCCATCGGCGCCTGCCGCCGAGCCTTCGGCGCCGATGGCCTGGGGCACGCATGTGATGAGGGTGGTGGGCCTGTGGCTGGCGATTCAGGTGCTGGCTCTCTTCTTTGTACCGGGCGCCGGGTTTGTATTTTTCCCCTTGCTGGCGCTCTATGCCGCCTGGGTGATTTTCAAGCGCAGGCCGAATTCCCCCACCGGGGCCTATCTCAAAGAACTGGGTGAACGGGCCAGGCGTGCAGCCAGTGAAGCCAGCAAGCCCGTTCCTTCCAGCCCCAAGCAAAAAGAAAAATCATGAACGTCGATGTCAAGATCCTGGATGCCCGCCTGCAGGGCAACCTTCCCGCCTACGCCACCTCCGGCAGCGCCGGACTGGACCTGCGTGCCTGCCTGGACGCGCCGCTCACGCTGCAGCCCAACGGCTGCCAGCTCATTCCCACCGGCATGGCGCTTTACCTGCACAACCCCGGTTACGCCGCGCTCATCCTGCCGCGTTCCGGGCTCGGCCACAAGCACGGCATCGTGCTGGGCAACCTGGTGGGGCTGATCGACAGCGACTACCAGGGCCAGTTGATGGTCAGTGCCTGGAACCGCAGCCATGCGCCTTTCACCATCGCGCCGATGGAGCGCATCGCCCAGCTGGTCATCGTGCCGGTCGTGCAGGCGCACTTCAATGTGGTGAGCGAATTTACGGCGAGCGAGCGGGGCGAGGGCGGCTATGGGTCCACCGGAAAAAGCTGACCGGGGTGGTTGCGCGGCTCGTCCTCAAAACGTCAGGCGCCTCCTACGCGAAGCGATTGCTCCCTCCCACGCAGTCTGGGACACGCCACTCACTGACGGGTTGCCGGTCTCGCTGTGTAATCAACCGCATGAAGGCCACACGACACCTGAACTTGCCGCCAGGTAACCCGGTGCGTGCTGCTCTCAGCACTCTCAGCATGACCTACAGGAGCACTCCATGCGTAATATTCAACGCTTTTTTTCGATAACCTCATCCATGCTTGTCGTGGCCGGCCTGACGGCCTGCGGCTCGGTGCCAATGGGCCCCCAGGGAGAGTCTTCTTATCCGGTGCAGGGCCAGTACCCCGCCCAGTACCCTAACCAGTATCCGGCGCAAAACCAGTACCCGGCCCAGAACCAGCAGGGCAATTTTGTCGAATACGGGCGTGTCAACAACATCGAGGTTTTCCAGACCCAGCAGCAGGCGCAGGGCTCGGGCATTGGCGCCATTCTGGGCGGTGTCGCTGGCGCGGTGGTCGGTCGCCAGATTGGCGGCGGCAGCGGCCGCGATGTGGCCACCGTGGCGGGCGCCGTCGGTGGCGCCGTCGCTGGCAATGCGATCGAGAAGAACCGCAATGCCAATTCAAATGTGGGCCAGGCCTACCGCATCACTGTCCAGCTTGATAACGGCGGCGCACGCGCCTATGACGTACCGGCTACTGGCGAGTTGCGCATCGGCGACCGGGTGAGGATTCAAAACGGCCAGCTGTTCCGTTATTGATCAAGGCGTGAGCCCTAGGTAAAGCGGCGCTGCAGATCCACTGCAGCGCCGCTTTTTTGCGGGCAAACCAACTTTCCTGCGTTCAATGCAGCGTGTCGTTGCCGGGCGGCGCCAGGGCGTCCAGCTTGAAAAAGCCCGTTCCTAGCGAACCCTTGCCGATTTCCTGCTCGCTGGCTTCCCGGACTGCTTCCACCTTCAGCGCCAGCCGGATGGCAATGCCGGCGAGCGGATGGTTGCCATCGAGCACCACATGCTCGGGATAGACATCGGTCACGGTGTAAATGTGGTCCTGCGGCATCTGGGCGCTGGCGCCTGCCGGCATCGCGGCGCCGTCAAAGGTCATGCCTTTTTCGAGTTCTGCCGGAAAAATCTTGCGCGGTTCGAGGAACACCAGGTTCTCGTCGTAGTCGCCGAACGCGTTTTCAGGCTCCAGATGCAGGTCCAGCTTGTCGCCCGCCGCATGGCCCTGCAGCGCCTCTTCAATGGCGGCCAGCAGGTCGTTGCCGCCGAGCAGAAATTCGACCGGCTCGTCCAGTTCGTCCAGCACATCGCCCAAGGTATCTTTCAGCGTCCATGTCAGGGCTACGACGCATTGCGGGGTGATTTTCATCGCACAATTGTCCCATGGATGTAAATCAGCCCCTTGCCCTTCTCGCCGGTCTCAGCCCCGCCCAGTTCATGCGCCGCCACTGGCAAAAAAAGCCGCTTCTGGTGCGTCAGGCCTTCCCCGGTTTCCAGCCTTTTCTCAGCCGCGCCGCCCTGTTCAAGCTGGCCGCCAGCGAACAGGTGGAGTCCCGGCTCATTGCCCGGCACGACAAGGGCTGGGACATGAAAAAGGGGCCGCTGGCGCCCCGAAACTTGCCGCCCCTTGGACGGGCAGGCTGGACGCTGCTGGTCCAGGGCGTGGATCTGCATGCGCCTGCCGGTCATGCGCTGCTGCAGCAGTTCCGCTTTGTGCCCGACGCGCGGCTTGACGACCTGATGGTCTCGTTTGCCACACCAGGCGGTGGCGTCGGGCCGCATTTTGACAGCTACGACGTGTTTCTGTTACAGGCCAGCGGACGTCGGCGCTGGAAAATCGGGCGCCAAAAAGACTTCAGCCTGCAACCAGGCGTGCCGCTGAAAATCCTGCAGAACTTTGAAGCCGAGGAGGAGTTCGTACTGGAAGCGGGCGACATGCTCTACTTGCCGCCGCGCTATGCCCACGATGGCATTGCCGAGGCAAGTGCGGGTGCGAATGGGAAACCGCTGGACTGCATGACCTATTCGATCGGTTTTCGTTCGCCTTGCGAAACCGAATTGGCATCGGAACTGCTGCACCGCCTGGCTGAGATGAGCGAGGACGCCGCGCAGGCGTCCGCAACAGAGGAAGGCAGCCACCCCGCCCGGCCGCAGCGCATTTACCGCGACCCGGCCCAGCCGGCCACCGGTACGCCGGCAGCCCTGCCGCCCGGATTGACCGCTTTTGCCGGGCAGGCCGTGCTGCAAGCCCTGAAGAATCCATGCGCCCTGGCCTGCGCCCTGGGCGAGTACATGACCGAGCCCAAACCCGGGGTCTGGTTCGATGAGCCGCAAGGCGCCTGGGAGGGGAAGGCGGCCGGGGCGGGCCAGTCAGGCGTTGCGCTGGATGCACGTACCCGCATGATGTATGACGAGGATCATATTTTCATCAACGGTGAAAGCTACCGTGCCAAGGGAGCCGACGCGGCCCTTATGCGGCGCCTGGCTGACCAGCGCCTGTTGACCGTGGCGCAATTGCGCAAGGCAGGCGCCGGCGCAAGTGCTTTGCTGGCAGACTGGTATGCGGCGGGCTGGCTGCAGCAGGCCCAGGCTGAGCCGGCTCAAACGCTGGCCATGGGCGGGCAAGGGCGCCTCGATTGGCCCTCTGTCTTGGCTGAAGGGGAGTAAATGTGCAGATGACCTCCGAAAATTCAGGCGTGCCGGCGGCTTTGCCGGAAGGCCGTTTTACCGGCCCGGGCGAGTTTTCAAACCTGATTCGCCAGGCGTTCAGCGCAGCGGCCACAGAAGGCTGGCGTGAAATCATCTTGTGCGATCGGGATTTTGCCGATTGGCCCCTGGGAGAGCAGGCGGTGGTGCAAGCCTTGAACGGCTGGTCGAAAACCGGCCGCAAACTCATCCTGGTCGCCAGGACTTACGACGCCGTGCCCAGACGGCATGCGCGGTTTGTAACCTGGCGCCAAACCTGGTCGCATGTCGTGGAATGCCGCAAAACCGCAGCCACGTCGGCTGACGGCATGATCAGCGCCCTTTGGAGCCCTGGCTGGGTGTTTGAGCGGCTGGACGTGCAGCGCAGCAGCGGTGTGGCAGGGTTTGAAGTAGGGCGCCGAACCGCCCTGAGAGAGCGGCTCAATGAGCACCTGCTCAACAGTTCTCCAGCTTTTCCTGCAACGGTTCTGGGCCTATAGTGTGGTTTTACGGCTGCATGCCGGCACCTGTCCGGTTTCTGGGAGCCCGTAAGGGTTTTCATGCTTGTGCTGCGCAGCATATAATTTAAGGCTGGGTGGAAAAGAGCTCGCATCCTTTCCCCGGTCAAAAATAACTTGAATGTTGTTTCGGGTTGCTTTTGACAACTTCCGGAAATTGTTTTCTTATTAATCAAGGATCGTAAAATGAACAAGTCCCTCGTTCTGGCAAGCATTGTTGCCGCTCTCGCCCTGGCTGCCTGCAGCAAGAAAGAAGAAGTCGCTGTGCCTGCCACACCGGCACCTTCTGTGGTCGTGGTTCCTGCGCCTTCCGCTGATGCCGCCGCTGCTGCTGCAACGGGCGCCGCTTCTGCTGCCGCCGGCTCTGCCGCCTCGGCAACGGACGCTGCCCAAGCCGCTACTTCCGCTGCCAGCAGCGCTGGTACTTCGGCCGACGCTGCGACCAGTGCCGCCATGAGCGCCGCTTCGGACGCCAAGAAGTAATTCTTACGGATTCCGTAAAAAAGCCGCCCTTGGGCGGCTTTTTTCATGGCCAGCAGCATTTGCCTATGCTAGAAAAACTGGTCAGGTTTTTACCGGCAAGCTTTAAAGCTGCAGCCAGGGCGTGCCGCCGGTTGCGCCAGCCACCACGATGTCACTGGTGTTGCAGCCCAGTGCAGCTGAAATCACCGCTTGCACCAGATCGGGCCGGTTGTTCTGGACGCTCAGATGCGCGGCCACCACATGCTTGAGGCGGCTGTGGGTGACGGCCATGGCGATGTCGGCGGCTGCGTCGTTTGACAGGTGCCCGTACTGGCCAGCCACGCGCCGCTTGAGAAAAGGCGGATAGACCGACCGTTCGAGCAGATCGGTGTCGTGATTGCACTCCAGCAGCAGGGCGTCGCAACCCTGCAGGTGTGCCAGGACATGCGGGGTGGCATGGCCCAGGTCGGTCACGATGCCCAGCTTTGACGAGCCATCGGTGCAACTGAGCTGCAGGGGTTCTCGTGCGTCGTGGGGCACGGTAAAAGGCATCAGCTGCAGGCCGCCCAGGTCGATTGATTTGCCATCGCGGGCGGTATGCAGCAGACCGTCAAAATCGGGCATGCCGATGGCCGCGTAGGTGCCCTGGCTCATCCAGACCGGAATGCGGTAGCGCCGTGCCAGCGTCTGCGCGCAACCAATATGGTCGCCATGTTCATGGGTAATAAAGACCGCGTGGATGTCTTGTGGTTGCAACCCGGCTTCAGCCAGGCGCAGCGCGAGTTGCCTGATGCCCAGCCCGCAGTCGATCAGGATGCGAAAGGGCAGCAGCCCGGCAGACTCCACCAGGGTTGAATTGCCACTGCTGCCGCTGCCCAGGCTCCTGAATCTCAACACTGAAAAAAGCGGGCTGGCGGCCTGCGAATGACTGTTTACTTCAGATCGTCCGCAATCACCTGAACAATGCGCTGGGCATTGGCAGACGATTCGGCTACGCCCTGGGCGTTGAGTACCGACACCAGGGTTTTTTCGCCTTCGCTTTTGACTGAAATGCGGTATTTGAGCGGCGGCACGGCCGATGCCGAACTGCTGAACAGCTTGCTGAAAAATCCCGATTCGCTCTTGTTGGCCCCAGGCTCGACATAGCGCACGAAATAGAGCCCCTGGCTGCGGTCCCGGTCTTCGACCGTGAAACCGGTGCGGTCCAGCGCCAGGCCGACACGGCGCCAGGCGCGCTCAAATCCCTCGTCCATCTGTACCACGGGCAGGTTGTTGAGCATGGACACGCGGGACGTTTGCTGGGTGGCGCCCGAGGCAATCAACGCTTTCGATTGCTCCTGCGTCACGCCCAGCTTGACCATCAAGCGGCGCAGGAACTCCGCTTCCAGTCCAGGGTCGGTGGCCCGGGGCTGCCAGACCGTGCTGTCGCCGGTGGTCGCATTGCCGCTTTTTGCGCCGGTGATAACCTCTTCCATCCCGCGGTGGCTGATGTAGATTTCGGTGGCGCCGTCGGGCCGGCGTTCCAGGCGCGTGCGAAACTTGTCGCGCTCACCCGTCGAGTACAGGCTGTCAAACACCTTGCCCAGTGCATTGCGGATGAAATCCTGCGGCAGCTTGGCGCGGTTTTCGGCGTAATCGGTCTCCATGATGCCGAGGTTTTCCTGGTCTTGCGCCAGCAAGAAGCCGCTTTCCAGCCAGAAATCACGCACAGGCGCCCAGAGCTTGTCAGCGGGGCGGTTCACCACCAGCCAGCGCTGGGTGCCGGCGCGCTCAATGCGGACATCGCCCACCGCATTGGCCGCGGTGGGCATGCTCTGGGTGGGCTGGCCGACCTGGTAGCTGCTGGCGCTGACGGCCGTGCCGGGCACCACGTAGCGGGTGTCGCGGCTGAGTTGCGTCAGGTCGGGCGGCACATCGAGCGAAGGCCCTTTGGCGCCACTGGTTTTGTAATCGACCCGCTCACCCTCCATCGTGTCCTTGAGCGTCGAGCAGCCGGCCAGGAGGCTTGCAGCCACCAGTGCGGAAAGTGCTGCAGCGCTTCGGGCTTTCAGCAAGGCAGGGCGCTGGGGTAATGTCGGCAATGTCTTCACTTGAATTCCCTTAAAAATCAGATCAGGCCGCAGACGCGCAGTGCGCCCTCGACAGCGGCTTCGTTGCTGGTTTCCAGCGGTGTCATGGGCAGGCGCAGGGCCGGTCCGCACAGGCCCATCCGGGCCATGGCCCATTTGACCGGAATCGGATTGGCTTCGATAAACAGGTTCTTGTGCAGCGGCAGCAGTTTGAGCTGCAGTGCCATGGCACGCCTGACATCTCCGGCCACGGCAGCCACGCACAGCTCATGCATGAGGCGAGGCGCGACGTTGGCCGTCACGCTGATATTGCCCTGGCCGCCGCAAAGCATCAGCGCCACCGCTGTCGGGTCGTCGCCCGAGTACACGGAAAATCCCTGGGGCACCTCCTTGATCAGCCATTGGGCACGTTCGATGTTGCCGCTGGCTTCCTTGATGCCGACGATGCCGGGCACTTCGGCCAGCCGCAGCACGGTGGCATGCGCCATGTCCGCCACGGTTCTTCCGGGGACGTTGTAAAGCACGGTCGGCAGGTCACCCACCGCCTCGGCGATTGCCTTGAAATGCAAATACTGGCCTTGCTGCGTCGGCTTGTTGTAGTAGGGCACGACCTGCAGCTGGCAGTCCGCGCCGACCTGCTTGGCAAAGCGCGCCAACTCGATCGCCTCGGCGGTCGAGTTGGCGCCGCAGCCGGCCATGACCGGCACCCGCTTGCCGGCCTGCTCGACCGCGACGCGAATGATTTCGCAATGCTCCTCGACGTTCACGGTGGGCGACTCGCCCGTGGTGCCGACCACGCCGATGCAGTCGGTGCCCTCGGCGATATGCCAGTCAACGAGTTTTCTCAGCGTGGGGTAATCCACGCTGCCGTCTTCATGCAAAGGCGTTGCCATTGCAACAATGCTGCCAATAATGGGGTTCATGTCGTGCTTGTCTCGTGGTGGCTGGAGTGATGGGCGGCGTCAAGCTGACTGAAGACCTGCCCAAAAAGCCAATGTGTATTCTACCCAGGGCTTAAAGCAGGGGATAGCGGGGCGGGTATGCGCCCTCGGGCGGCGCGCCACGGGGCATGGCGGGGCTGTCGGCTTCCCGGACGGCGGCGATGCGCTGGATGAATCGCGGCGCCCGGCCGGCCGGCCCGTCGAGAAAACCGTCTTCGAAGGCCACGATGCGCAGGTGGCGGCAAACATCGAGCAGCTCTGCGGGACGCAGCAGGAAGTCGGGCCGAGACGGCTTGCCCACGGTGTCGTTGCCCTGGGTAAAGGTTTCGTAAATCAGCACGCCGCCCGCCGCCAGGCTGTCCAGCAGTGTCGGCATCAACGGACGCCAGAGGTAGTGGGTCACGACGACCGCGGCAAACTGCCGGCCTGCAAAGGGCCACGGCCCGTTTTCAATATCGGCCACCACGGCTTCGCAGGCATGCGCGGGAATTGCTATCGAATCAATAGCTGACTGCGACCGGTCCACAAGCGCTACCGGGTGATTTCGTTCATAAAACCAGCGCGCATGGCGGCCATTCCCGCAGGCCACGTCCAGCACCGTGCCGCGCGGCTCCACCAGGTGCGACCAGCGTTGCACCCAGGGCGAAGGCTGTTCGGCTCCGGGTCCATGGCCTTGTTTGGCAGCGGCGGCTTTCACGCTGTGCATGCCCTGCAGAAAGGCTGGGCGCAGCCCTTCCTGCGCGGCGGCGTCATTTTCCGGCCGCTTGCCCGATGCGCGGTCATTACTATTATTTTCATAGCTGCTTGTGCTTGTCCTGCTTGCGCTAGAGGCCTAAATGGCTAATAAATCCAGTGAAAATCCTAAAAACAGGCCCATGCCTGATTGGCCAGTGTGAACAGAAAGCCGGGGCGGGTGTAAAGGGCAAACACGCCCAGCAGTGCCAGGGCGGCAAGGCTCCAAAGCACAAGCTTGTGGCGCATGTCAGGCGCCCTGCAGCAGTTTGTCCGGGCCGCCGCGCAAGATGGCCGCCTCCCGCACGGGGAGGTTGATCAATGCGGCGAACACGCCGAGCGCGATGGCGATGTACCAGACGATGTCGTAACTGCCGGTGCGGTCATACAGGTAGCCGCCCAGCCAGACGCCCATGAAGGAGCCGATCTGGTGGCTGAAGAAGATGAAGCCGCTGAGCATGGACAAATGCTGAATGCCGAAAATCTGCGCCACCACCGCATTGGTCGGCGGAATGGTCGACAGCCAGAGCAGGCCCATCAGGCTGGCAAAGATATAAACGCTCGCCGGGCTGAGCGGCGCGGCCAGGAAAACACCGATGACGACGGCGCGCGACAGGTAAATCGTCGCCAGGATTTTCTTCTTGGCGATTTTCTGGCCCAGCGCGCCGGCCGCATAGGTGCCGAACACATTGAACAAGCCGATCAAGGCCAGCGCGTAGCCCGCCACCTGCGGCGACAGGCCCTTGTCCTTCAGGTAGCTGGGCATGTGCACGCCAATGAACACAATCTGAAAGCCGCAGACGAAGTAGCCCGCCATCAGCATTTGAAAGCTCGGGTATTTGAGCGCCTCGCGCAACGCCTGGCCAATGCTTTGCTCGCGCCTGGGCGCCGCCGCGGCGCCTGCAAAGCTGCTTTCACGCAGTCCCAGCGCCATCGGAATGATCAACAGCACGACGCCCGCCAGCACCAGCAGGGCGGTCTGCCAGCCCAGGCTGCTGATCAGAAAGCTTTCGGTCGGCACCATCAGGAACTGGCCGAACGAGCCCGCCGCCGCCGCCACACCCATGGCCCACGAGCGTTTGTCGGCCGCGATATTGCGACCGATCACGCCATAGATCACGGCATAGGTCGTGCCCGCCTGCGCCGCGCCGATCAACACCCCGGCGGTAAGGGTGAACAGCAGGCCCGTCGGCGACAGCGCCATGCCCATCAGGCCCAGCGAATACAGCAAGGCGCCCGCCGCAATCACCCGAAAAGCGCCGAACCGGTCGGCGGCCATGCCCGCGAAGATGCCAAAAACGCCCCAGGCGAGGTTCTGGACAGCGATCGCAAAGGCAAAGGTTTCACGCGTCCACCCCTGCGCCTGGGTGATGGGCTGCAGCCACAGGCCAAAACCGTGCCGGATGCCCATCGACAGCGTGACAATCGCCGCGCCGAAGGCCAGCACCTGCCAGGTTGAAAGGCTTTTGGAAGAGGGAAGGGTGCTTGGGGCCATGGGTGGACTTTAACGAAAATGGCCGTTCGGCGCTGTGGGGCACGCACGCAATTCCACCGTTTCCTGTCACGGAGGTTTATTTTTTCAACATGAACTGTATATTCATACAGTAACTTCTGCCGCCCGGCATACAATTGCGGCAATCATTTCAACTGCCATGGCTGACAAAATTCCTACTGCTTCCCCCGCTTATTCCGAAAGCTCGATCCGCGTATTAAAAGGCCTGGAGCCCGTCAAGCAGCGCCCGGGCATGTACACCCGCACCGACAATCCGCTGCACATCATCCAGGAAGTGCTCGACAACTCGGCCGACGAGGCGCTGGCCGGGAACGGTAAAAAAATCAAGGTCACGCTGCACATCGATGGCTCGGTGGCCATCGAGGACGATGGGCGCGGCATCCCGTTCGGCCTGCATCCGGAAGAAAAAGCGCCGGTGGTCGAGCTGGTGTTCACCCGGCTGCATGCCGGCGGCAAGTTCGACAAGGGCAAGGGCGGCGCCTACAGCTTTTCCGGCGGCCTGCACGGCGTCGGCGTGAGCGTGACCAATGCGCTGTCGACCCGGCTGGAGGTGACGTCCTACCGCGAGGGCAAGGTCGCCAGCCTGGTGTTCTCGGGTGGCGACGTGATCGAGCCGCTGGTGGTGCGCAAGAACGAAGGCGGCGAGCGCAGGACCGGCACCACGGTGCGCGCCTGGCCCGACGCCAAATACTTCGAGTCGCCCGCGCTGCCGATGGCCGAGCTGACGCACCTGCTGCGCAGCAAGGCGGTGCTGATGCCCGGCGTGACCGTGACGCTGACGAACGAGAAAAGCAAGGAAGTGCAGACCTGGGTGTTCAAGGGCGGCCTGCGCGACTACCTGATGCAGACCCTCGCCGCCGACCCGGTGATCCCGATGTTCGAGAACGAAGGCTTTGCCGATGCGCAGCACGAGACCTTTGCCGACGGCGAGGGCGCCAGCTGGTGCGTCGCCTTCACCGAGGACGGCCAGCCGGTGCGCGAGAGCTATGTCAACCTGATCCCGACCAGCGCCGGCGGCACGCACGAAAGCGGCCTGCGCGACGGGCTTTTCACCGCTGTCAAGAGCTTCATCGAATTTCATTCTCTGCTGCCCAAGGGTGTGAAATTGCTGCCCGAGGACGTGTTCGCCCGGGCCAGCTATGTGCTCAGCGCCAAGGTGCTGGACCCGCAGTTCCAGGGCCAGATCAAGGAGCGGCTCAATTCGCGCGATGCGGTGCGGCTGGTGTCCAGCTTCGTGCGCCCGGCGCTAGAGCTCTGGCTGAACCAGCATGTCGACTACGGCAAGAAGCTGGCCGAGCTCGCCATCAAGGCCGCGCAAAGCCGCCAGAAGGCCGGCCAGAAGGTCGAAAAGCGCAAGGGCTCGGGCGTGGCCGTGCTGCCCGGCAAGCTGACCGACTGCGAAAGCCGTGACCTGGCGCACAACGAGGTCTTCCTGGTCGAGGGCGACTCGGCCGGCGGCAGCGCCAAGATGGGCCGCGACAAGGAAAGCCAGGCGGTGCTGCCGCTGCGCGGCAAGGTGCTCAACACCTGGGAGGTGGACCGCGACCGGCTGTTCGCCAACACGGAAATCCATGATATTTCGGTCGCTATCGGTGTCGATCCGCACGGCCCGAACGACACGCCCGACATGAGCGGCCTGCGCTATGGCAAGGTCTGCATCTTGAGCGACGCCGACGTGGACGGCTCGCACATCCAGGTTTTGCTGCTGACCCTGTTTTTCCGCCATTTCCCCAAGCTGATCGACGCCGGCCATGTGTATGTCGCCAAGCCGCCCTTGTTCAGGGTCGACGCGCCGGCACGCGGCAAGAAGCCGGCGTCCAAGTCCTACGCGCTTGACGAAGGCGAATTGACCGCCATATTGGACAAGCTGCGCAAGGACGGCGTGCGCGAAAACGCCTGGAGCATCAGCCGCTTCAAGGGACTGGGCGAAATGAGCGCGGAACAATTGTGGGATACCACGCTCAATCCCGATACCCGCCGGCTCCTGCCGGTGCAGCTGGGCAACCAGGATTTCGGGCAGACGGAAAGCCTGATCACCAAACTGATGGGCAAGGGCGAAGCGGCTGCCCGGCGCGAACTCATGGAGCTGCATGGCGACGCGGTCGAGATTGATGTTTAAAGGACTCCCCGGATGAAGGCGAACTTGTCGACCCGGCCCGCCCGGTCAAATTGGCTGAAGCTGCCTCTGCTGGCCGTGGTGCTGGCTGGCCTGCACATCGCGCCGGCGCGGGCCGACATGTGGGGCTATGTCGATGCGCAGGGCGTCACCCATTTTTCGGCGCTGCAGCTCGATGAGCGCTATGAGCTTTTCTTCCGTGGCGGCGAGAGCTTCGCGGCCGGCAGAAGCGAAAGCGGCGTTCCTGGCGGCCAGCGCGCGGCTGCCGCGCCGGCCAAGCTGACTTCCTATTTCGAGCTGTCGCCGGGCTACAAAGCCGTCAGGCACCTGCTGCGCGAAGCCTCGGACACCCACGGCATCGACTACGAACTGCTGCAGGCCCTGATTGCCACCGAGTCCGGCTTCAACCCCCGGGCGGTGTCTCCCAAGGGCGCCATCGGCCTGATGCAGCTGATTCCGCCGACGGCGGCGCGCTACGGCGTGAAGGCCGACAACAATGCCGCCGCCGAGAAAAAGCTTACTGACCCGCGCACCAACATCCGCGCCGGCTCCAGTTACCTGAGCTACCTGATCAAGCTGTTCCCCGGCGAGATCGAACTGGCGATTGCCGCCTACAACGCCGGCGAGGGCGCCGTCCAGCGCGCCGGCAACAAGATACCGAACTACCCGGAAACGAAAAACTACGTCAAGACCGTGATGCAGCTCTACACCAGCCTCAAGCCGGCCGGCGCCGAGCGCATGAAGCCGGCCGGCGCGGCGCGCGGCGGCGGCCGGGTGCGCATGGAAATGATGGGCGGCGCCAGGGGCCGGGCCAGCATGCCGGTGTCGCTCGATGGCGTGAGCGGCATTACCCAAGGCGTGGCCTTGCCGATACCGCAATGAGCTGAATTAAACGGGTTGCCCGAACTGACGAGCGAACTGCGCCAAGCCGGCCGCTGATTTACCCATGCTGCAGGTCGCTCTTTCATTGGCTGACTGTTTTTCGATAACCCCGGTTGCCCGCGCCCCATTTGCACGCCGCAGCCCCCACCCATATCAACACCCCTTCGAGCACATCCATGGATCTTTTCACCCCCGCGCCTGAAGCCGACATTCCAGAACCCGCCGACCAGGATTCCCTGGCCGCCTATGCCCAGCGGGCCTACCTTGAATATGCGCTGAGCGTCGTCAAGGGCCGGGCGCTGCCCGATGTCTGCGACGGCCAGAAGCCGGTGCAGCGGCGCATTTTGTACAGCATGGCGCGCATGGGCCTGGGGTTTGGCGGCCCGAACGGCGCGACCGGCGCCCGGCCGGTGAAATGCGCCCGCGTGGTCGGCGATGTGCTGGGCCGCTTTCATCCGCACGGCGACCAGGCGGCCTACGACGCGCTGGTGCGCATGGCGCAGGTCTTCTCGCAGCGCTACCCGCTGTTCGATGGCCAGGGCAACTTCGGCAGCCGCGATGGCGACGGCGCCGCCGCCATGCGCTACACCGAAGCCCGGCTGTCGCGCATCACCAGCCTGCTGATGGACGAGATCGACGAAGGCACGGTCGATTTCATCCCCAACTACGACGGCTCGACCGAAGAACCCCGCCAGCTGCCGGCGCGCCTGCCGTTCACCCTGCTCAACGGCGCCAGCGGCATTGCCGTCGGGCTGGC
>JAQGLT010000033.1 GCA_028292745.1 Polaromonas sp.
TGCCGTAGGGCCGCTGCCGCAAGCCGCCTGCGCCCAGGCCGTTCGTTCCGCGGGGCGCATCGCCCGGCAGCACCACCGGCGCGCCGTCCTTGAGCCGGTCGGCGCCTTCGGTGATCACCTGCTCGCCCGCTTTCAGGCCCGAGGCAATCTGAATCTTGTCCGCCGTGGCCTGGCCGCGCTGGACCGGCCGCAGGCTGACCGTGCGCTCGGCGGCATTCAGCACATATAGATAGTCGCCCTCGTTTCCATGGCGCAGCGCGGCCACCGGGACGGTGACCGCGTTCTCGATCGTTCGCAGCTGCAGCCGCACATTGACGAACTGGCTGGGGAAAAGCGCCAGCTCGCTGTTGGCGAAGCGCGCCTTGGCCTTCACGGTGCCGGTCTGAATGTCGACCTGGTTGTCCAGCGATGAAAAGACGCCGGTGTCCAGCGCTTCAGACCGGGTCCGGTCGAGCGCGGTGACCTTCATGACTTTCCCGGCGGCGGCGGACTGCTGCAGGGCGCCGGCCTGGTCTTGCGGAACGGCAAACACCACGTCAATCGGGCTGATCTGCGTAATCACCGCAATGCCGTTGGCGTCGCTGCTGCTCACCACGTTGCCGACATCGACCGTGCGCAGGCCGACCCGTCCGCTCACGGGGGCCAGCACCCGCGCGTAGCCCAGGTTCAGGCGCGCAACCCCTTCATTCGCCTTGTCGATGACGACCGTGCCTTCGAGCTGCTTGACCAGCGCGGCCTGGGTGTCGACCTCCTGGCGCGCGATCGAGTCCTGCGCCAGCAAGGTCTTGAAGCGCTCCAGCGTCACGCGGGCACTGGCGAGCTGGGCCTCGTCGCGCTGGCGCTGGCCGCTGGCCTGCATCAGCGCCAGGTCAAACTGGCGGGCGTCAATGGTCGCCATCAGTTCGCCGGCCTTGACCATCTGGCCTTCCTTGAAAAGTACTTTTTCCAACACGCCCGACACCTGGGGGCGCACCCTCACGGTGGCCTGGGGCGTGACGGTGCCCAGCGCCTCCAGGATGATGGGAATGCTGCTGCTCTGGGCGGTGGCCACGCCGACGGTGGTGGCCGGCGTGCCGCGCCTGCCGCCGCCCGGTCCACCAGGGCCGGCGGCAGCGCCTGCGGCCGGCGCGCTGGGGTGTGTCAGGTGCCAGGCCAGCCACCCCGTTCCCCCCAGCACCAGCACGGCCAGGATGCCGCCAATCCATTGGCGGCGGCGGTTCAGGCGTTCAGGGGGGCGTGCATCGGGGCCGGTGCGCGGCGTTTCGGCTTTCGGGTCCATCACTGTCCTTGGTATCGACCGCAACAGCGTTGTCGCGGCGTTTTGTCAGAGTGCTGGCGCCATTTTGCAGGGCTTCCCGAATGCCGGTACGCATGCTTGAGCCAGCCTTTAATAATTATCACGTCAAGGCTTGCGGCGCAGACGAGGGCTCTGAAGCAAGGAGGTAAATCTTCCGTAAAGAAAAAGGAGGGGCAAGGGTGATCGGAAATGACAAATGGGAGCCATCGCTCCCATTTGTCCGTCATTGTCCGGGCCGCGCCTTGCTCACAAGGTGCGGTTTATCGCCTGGCAAGCAGGCATTAGCAGCTGTGCCGTGCCCAGAAGTAGGTGCTGATGGTCGGGTTGTAGCCAGGGTTGGCGAACTTGGCGATGTACAGGTTGCCGTCCGAGTAGGACACGACATTACCGCTGGCATATTGCCTTCCCATGGTCCAGGTCGACTTGCTGCAGGCCGCCGTTACCGGGGCAGGCGCGGGTACGGGTGCGGGAGTGGGAGTGGCCGTCACCGAGCAGGCATACACAGACCAATGCGTCGGGGTCCACATCGGGGTCGAGTTTTCGTTCGGCGCGGTGGCGATGTAGGTCTTGCCGGATTGCGTCACGATGTTGCCAGCAACATACCTTATCGCGCTGTTCCAGCCAGGGTTGCTGCTGCCGCAAGCCGCCGACGACGGTGTGGTTGAAGGCAATGGCGCTGGCGCAGGAGCAGGCGTGGCTGTCGCTGAGCAGGCGTGCACGGCCCAGTGGGTAGGCGTCCACATCGGGGGCGAGTTTTCGTTCGGCGCGGTGACGATGTAGGTCTTGCCTGACTGCGTCGCGGTGTTCCCGACAACATATTTCTTGGTGCCAATCCAGCCGGCATGGCTGGCACAGCTAGCCGCCGGGACCGGCGCTGTCACCACTGGCACTGGCGTCGGCGCCTTGACCGGTGCTGGCGCAGGCGCCGGGGCTTTGATGGGTTCTGGCGCTTTGATTCCTGGCAACACTGCGGGAGCAGGCGCTGGCGCAACCGTGCCATTGGCGGAGCTGAAGATTTTGTGGAACTGGTAATCGGACTGCACCACGCCGGTGTAGTTGTTCAGCGGCCCCATGCCGCTTCTGGACTGCGCCACGTCGCGCTGGAACGACCAGGTGCCGATGAAGCCGATGCCGTTTTGCTTGACGAAGTTGGCCACCGTCTGGGCGTCGGCCAGCGTGAAGACCGCGCCATCGTCATTGATGCCGCTCATCGGCGTGATGCCCATCATGGCATGCAGCTGCGCCTGGGTTTTGTTGGGGAAAAGCGGCACCATCTGGGCAGCGGAGGCCTGAAAACTTGTGACGACAGCCTGAGCCACTGTTGAAGGCACCACCATGGTTCGGAGATTTTCGACGCCAAAGCTCTGGGCCATGACGTTGACCAGGTCGATGCGCACGCCGCCGGCCAGGGTGGTTCTGAGCAGGTCCATGGACTCGGCGTTGAAGCCGCGCAGCCACGACGGCAGCGTGAAGGAGACCTGCATGTCCGGGTACTTGGCCTGCAGCCGGGCCAGCACGCGGGTGCGCCGGGCCGTGCCCTCGA
>JAQGLT010000035.1 GCA_028292745.1 Polaromonas sp.
GGCACGGTCGGCCTGGCGCAGTTCGTCACCAATGCCAAGGGCGACGGCACCCAGCTGATGACCATGGGCATCACCATGGTGGGCGCGATTTTGACGAGCAAGTCGGCCAACAACCAGGACGCGGTCACCCCGATCGCCCGGATGACTGGCGATGCCTTGGTGATTGTCGTACCCGCCAATTCGCCGCTCAAGACCATGAAGGATCTGGCAGCCGCCTTGAAAACGGACACCTCCAAGGTGGTCTGGGCCGGCGGCTCGGCAGGCGGCGCCGACCACATTCTGGCCGGGCTGGTCGCCAAGGCAGCCGGCGGCGATGCCTCAAAGCTCAACTACGTGCCGTTTTCGGGCGGCGGCGAAGCGCTGGCCGAGATGCTGGGCGGGCGGGTGACGGCAGGCGTCTCGGGTTACAACGAATTTGAAAGCCAGATCAAGGCGGGCAAACTGCGCGCGCTGGCTGTGTCCACGGCCAAGCGCATGGAAGGCGTGAATGTCCCGACGATCAAGGAGCAGGGCCTGGATGTCGAGCTCGTCAACTGGCGCGGCATCGTCGCGCCTCCTGGCATCACGCCAGCCCAGAAAACGGCGTTGTCCGCAGCCATCACGAAGGCGCTGAAGTCCGACGAGTGGGCCAAGGTGATGAAAGCGCGCGGCTGGGACGATGCTTACCTGGGCGCGGATGAATTCGCCGCCTTCCTGAAGACCGACCAGGCGCGGGTGAAAGACGTGCTGACCCAGATTGGCTTGGTGAAATGAGCGACGCCACGGCAGCGCCGGGCCGGCGCACGCTGGCCGGCATTGGCGTAGCACTGCTGGGCCTGGCCGTGGTGCTCTGGCTTGATGCCAATCAGCTGCCTCAGCAGCAGACCGTTGGCGTGGGCCCGACCGCCGGCATGCGCCTGGTATCGGTGCTGCTGGCCATTTTGAGCCTGGCTCACTGGGTGGCCGCCTGGCGGCTTCCCCGCCAGCGTGTCCCAGTGCATGTCCTCACCCCTGAAGACCCGGCCAATCGGGCCGCGCTGGTCTGGGTGCTGGCCGGACTGCTGGGCTTGATTGCCGTCCTGCAGCTCGGCGGCGGCTTCATCATCAGCGCGGCCTGGCTCTTTGTTGCGACGGCGCGCGCCTTTGGCCAGCCACTGGGTTTCAAATCCCCTGCCATCGGGTTGACGCTGGCTTTTGGGGTTTATGCATTTTTCACCAAGGCCTTGTCCTTGTCACTGCCAGCCGGGCCGCTTGAACGCCTGCTGCTGGGCTGAACCCGGAGTTTTCGATGGATGTCATTAATCTCCTGTTGCAAGGCATTGCGATTGCAATCCAGCCCGGCAATCTCCTGTTCGCAGGAATTGGCGTGCTGCTGGGCACACTGGTCGGCATCTTGCCGGGCATCAGCCCCTCGCTCACCGTGGCGTTGCTGCTGCCGATCACGTTCAAGCTGGACCCCACGGGCTCGATCATCATGTTTGCCGGCATTTACTTCGGCGCCATGTATGGCAGCTCGACCACGGCGATCCTGCTCAACACGCCCGGCGAGGCGGCCTCCATCGCCACGGCCATCGAAGGCCACAAAATGGCGCGCGCCGGGCGTGGCGGCCCTGCGCTGGCAACGGCGGCCATCGGCTCGTTTGTCGCCGGCACCTTCGCCACCATCGGCCTGGCGCTTTTAGCGCCCGTGCTGGTCGAGCTGGCGGTGCAATTCGGCCCCTGGGACTACTTTGCGCTGATGGTGCTGGCGTTCATCACGGTCTCGGCTACCTTTGGCGACTCGGTGCTGCGCGGCATCACCAGTCTCGCCCTTGGCCTGGTGCTCGGGTTGGTGGGCATTGACAAGCTCACCGGGCAGGGCCGGCTGGCTTTCGGTGTTCCGTCGCTGCTCGACGGCGTCTCAATCACCACCCTGGCGGTCGGGCTGTTCGCCATAGGAGAAACCTTGTACATCGCATCGCGCTTTACCGGGGTGCAGGAAAAGATTGAAGCCGTGCGCGGCTCGTTGTGGATGACAAAGGAAGACTGGCAGCGCTCCTGGAAGCCATGGCTGCGGGGCATTGGCCTGGGCTTTCCGATTGGCGCCTTGCCCGCTGGCGGCGCCGAAGTGCCGACCCTGCTGTCCTACACACTGGAGCGCCGCCTTGCGGTAAAGCCCGAGGAGTTCGGCAAGGGCGCGATCGAGGGCGTCGCCGGGCCGGAGGCTGCCAACAATGCGGCCGCCACCGGCACCCTGGTGCCGCTTCTGGCGCTCGGCCTGCCGACCTCTGCCACCGCGGCCATGATGCTGGCGGGCTTTCAGCAGTACGGCCTGGTGCCCGGTCCTCTTCTGTTCATCACCAATGCCGATCTGGTCTGGGGGTTGATTGCGAGTTTCTTCGTGGGCAACTTGATGCTGCTGGTGCTGAACCTGCCGCTGGTGGGCCTGTGGGTCAAGCTGCTGTCCGTGCCGCAGCCCTGGCTTTACGCGGGCATCCTGGTGTTCGCCGCCATGGGCACCCTGGCGGCCAATCCATCGACGGTCGAGCTTGCGATGCTGGTCGCCTTCGGCATCACCGGCTACCTGATGCGGTGCTGGGATTACCCGATTGCGCCCATGATCGTCGGGTTGATCCTTGGGCCCATGGCCGAAAGCCAGTTCCGCCGCGCGCTCCAGATCAGTTTGGGCGACAGCCTGGTGTTCTTCAAGCATCCCGGCTCGGCAGCGCTCCTCGCACTGGCATTCATTGCGTTGGTCGCACCGTTGCTGTTCAAGGGCTTGCGCCGTTTCAAGGGTGACGACAGCTAGCCTGTTGCGCTGGTATCGGGTACGCAATCGCGCAACCGGGCAACAATCAACGCATGCAGTGCCCGCGCCGCCATTGACAGGCTGGCGTCGCGGCGCTGGATCAGGTGCACGCTGCGCATCAGCGAAGGCAGTGCCAGCGGGCGTGTCACCACGGCCCCGTGGAAGTGAAAAAGCGTCAGGGTGGGCACGACGCTGATGCCAAGGCCGGCTTCGACCAGGCCTTTGACGGTTGCCAGGTGCTCAACTTCAAATACCGTATTCAGACGCATGGGATGCAGTGCCGCGTCAAGGGCCTGGCGCACGCTGCTGTTGCGTGTCATCTGAATGAAGGGCCATGGCGCCAGTTTGGCCGCTGTCAGGCGCGTTTCGCGTGCCAGGGGATGGCCCTCTAGGCACACCAGATGAAATCCATCGGAGCACAGCTTGTGCATCTGCAGGTCGCTCAGCCCCGCGCCAGCGCCGGGAACGGCCAGTGCAAAATCCGCTTGCCCGCTGCGCACAAGGGCGATGCAGGGGTCTGACAGCGCATCGTGCAGTTCCAGCCTGATGCCCGGCCATGCCAGCATGAATTCAGCAAATACCGCAGGCAGCCAGCCTGCCGCCAGCGAGGGCAGGGCAGCAACCCGCACGCGGCCCTGGCGCAGCTGCACATGGCTGGCCAGGTTCGCCAGGGCGTTTCCCATGTCATCCAGCAAGCGGCGCGCCGGGCTGTCAAACAGCTCGCCCTCGGGTGTCAGGCGCACGCTGCGCTTGTCGCGGTCAAACAGCCGCGCGCCCACGGCCGATTCAAGCGTGGCGATGAGCGCGCTGAAAGCCGGCTGCGACAAGTGGCACGTCTGCGCCGCACGGGTGAAGTTCTTGAGGTCGGCCAGTGCGATGAAGGCACGCAGCTGGCGTGTTGAAAGGTCAGGCAGTTTCATGGAACTCTCAGGCCATTTCCAGGCATGCTGATTTGAATGACGGATGACAAAATCCAAAATTTCGATTTTACGAATCACTGTCTTTGGCCTACAGTGGCTTTGACCCACCGTACCCAGGAGCCAAGACACCCATGCCCCCAAATTCTCATCCGCCGCTGCTTGTCGGTTGCGCCGCCGGGTTTTCCGGCGACCGGACCGATGCGGCCGGCCCGGTGGTCGACACGCTGATCGCGCGCCTCGCACAAGGCCCGGCCGGGCAGCGTGCCTTCCTGATCTTTGAAACGCTGGCCGAGCGAACGCTGGCCCTGGCGCAGCTGCGCCGGCGCGACGACCCCGAAGCGGGCTATGAGCCGCTGCTCGACGCCATGCTGCGCCCCGTGCTGGCGCGCTGCCTGGCGCATGGCATCCGCATCGTGAGCAACTTCGGCGCAGCCAACCCGCGCGCGGCGGCCCGGCACATTGCACGCATGGCGGGCGAGCTTGGCGCGGCGGTTCCGCGCATTGCCGTGGTCGAAGGCGACGACCTTTCCTCCCCTGAGCAACGCGCGCTGCTGCGCGAGCAGCTAGGCCCCCGGATGGACGGCCTGGCGGTGGTGAGCGCCAATGCCTACATCGGTGCCGAACCGATCGCGGCGGCGCTCGATGCCGGCGCGCAGATCGTGGTGTGCGGCCGCGTGTCCGATCCTTCGCTCACCGTCGGCCCGGCCATGTCCCACTTCGGCTGGCAGGCGGACAACTGGACCGTGCTGGGCCGGGCCACCATGGCCGGGCACCTGCTGGAGTGCGGCGCGCAGGTCTGCGGAGGCTACTTTGCCGACCCCGGTTACAAGGAGGTGCCGGGCCTGGATCGCGTGGGCTTTCCAATTGCCGAGATCGAGGCGGATGGCCGCTGCACCATCGGCAAGTCCCAGGGCACGGGCGGCCTGGTGACAGAGGCGACCGTCAAGGAGCAGCTGCTCTACGAGGTGCATGACCCGGCCGGCTACCTGACGCCCGACGTGACGGCCGATATCGCCGAGGCCGAGGTCACGGCGCAGAGCAGCGACCGCGTGCTGCTGACTGGCGTACGCGGCCATGCGCGTCCGGCGCACTACAAGGTCAACGTCTGCTACGAAGGCGGCTGGCTGGCCGAGGGCGAAATCTCGTATGCAGGCGCCCGCGCCGAAGCGCGCGCGCGCCTGGCCGCCGACGTGCTGCGCAGCCGCCTGGCGGGTTTGGCGCTGCGCGTGGACTTGATCGGCGCGCTCAGCATTTTTAATGACGATGCCGGCCATGCCCTGGAAGCCACGCCCGACGCCGGCATGCGCGACGTGCGGCTGCGCGTGGCCGCCACGCACACCGACCGTGCCCAGGCCGAGCGCCTGGGCCAGGAGGTGATGGCGCTGTACACCTGTGGCCCGGCCGGCGGCGGCGGCGTGCGCTCGACCCTGACACCGCGCCTGAACACCCTCTCGTGCCTGCTGGCGCGCGAGGCCGTGCCGGTCCGCTTTGAAATGGTGACGCCATGAGCCGCATCGCTGTTCCCCTTTACCGCGCAGCGCACGGCCGCACCGGCGACAAAGGCGACCGCTCCAACATCAGCGTCATTGCCTGGCATCCGGAGCTGTTCCCGCTCATCGTCGAACAGGTCACGCCCGAGGCCGTGGCCGCGCAGTTTCGCCACCGCAGCCCGAGCCAGGTCCAGCGCTTCGTGCTGCCCAAGCTGCACGCTATGAATTTCGTGCTGGACGGTGTGCTGGACGGCGGCGTCAACGATGCGCTCAACCTGGACGCGCATGGCAAGGCGCTGTCATTCTGGCTGCTGGACATGTCGATTGAGGTGCCGCACGCGCTGGTGCATCGGCTGGCCGGCTGACCGGGGGCGGGGCCTGCGCGCCTATTTTTTTCAATCCAACTTTCGGTTTTCAAGTTAAACAATTTCAGGAGACACACCCATGAAACGCCTTCCTCTGCCTACTTCCCGGCGCGCCCTGCTGGCCGCTTGCCTGACCTGTGCCGCAAGCGCTGCCTTCAGCACGACCGCCAGCGCCCAGGCCTACCCGGCCAAGCCCATCACCTTTGTCGTTCCCTTTGCCGCTGGCAGCGCCACCGACCAGCTGGCGCGTGCGCTGGGCCAGTCGATCAGCGACCAGGCCAAGCAGCCGGTGGTGGTGGACAACAAGGGCGGCGCCAGCGGCATGATTGCGGCGCAGCAGGTGGCAAAGGCCGCGCCCGATGGCTACACCGTGCTTGTCACCACCAACACGACGCATGCGGCCAACGAACACCTGTACAAAAAGCTGCCCTACGATCCGGTGAAGGACTTTGCGCCCGTGACCGGCCTGGGCAAGGGCGGCCAGGTGCTGGTGGTGCGCGCTGACGCGCCGTACAAGACTGTGGCCGATCTGTTGGCCCGCGCGCGCAAGGAGCCCGGCAAGCTCAGCTTTGGCAGCGGCAGCTCGTCAAGCCGGGTGGCCGGCGAGATGTTCAAGCAGCTCAGCCATACCGACATCCTGCACGTCCCCTGCAAAAGCAATCCGAACGCCATCACCGACCTGCTGGGCGGGCAGATCGACCTGATGATCACCGACACCGCCACCGGCCTGCCGCAGATCAAGGGCGGCAAGCTGCGCGCGCTGGGCATTTCCACGGCGCAGCGCAATCCGCTGCTGCCTGACGTGCCGACCATCGATGAGGCCGGCGTGAAGGGCTACGACATGGGCTACTGGTTCGCTGCCTATGCGCCGGCCGGCACGCCGCCGGCCGTGGTGGCCCGCCTGCGCGAGCTGCTGGTGGCGGGCACGCGCAGTGCCGCGGCCAAGGCTTTTTACGAAGGCAGCGGCTCCGTCGCCTGGGTCACCAGCCCCGACGAGCTGGCAAAGTTCCAGGCCGGCGAAACGCAGAAGTGGGGCCGCGTGATCAAGGCTGCGGGCATCGAGGCCGAGTAACCCAGCAAAGCCGGTGGCGCATGGCACAGCCGCGACAGCTCATGCTTGAACGCCCTGGCTGGCAACTATCGCGCACCTGGGTCGCCTGTGGCCCCGCTTGGCTCCTTCCTTCCGGGGGAGGCAGGAGAACTGCCGGGTAAAGCCAGGAAAACGGCAAAATTTATGATCAAAACAGGCTCTAGCGCAGGCAGTTCTTGCGTAAGCAGCTATTAATTCAGGAGCAAAAAGGCTGCCCGGCTTTGCTGTTACCTGTTTGGGTGCAACCGCTCTAGCGGGTGTGGAAACATGCCTGCATGAAACAGCCCGTGCGGCAGCTTGCGTCCTATACTTTACGAATGAACGAAACAGTACATTTTGACGCTGCCGTGGCCCTCGATCCTGCACGCGGTCCCCCAACACCAAAGCACAGCGGCCGCGCCAGCCCACAGGCTGCGGCAAAACCCTTGGCTCGCACCAACGATCCGGCCCGCACCATGGCCGGCATCCTGGATGTGGCGACGATCGAGTTTTCCGAGAAGGGCCTGAGCGGCGCCCGCATCGACGAGATCGCAGCGGCCACCCGGACCAGCAAGCGCATGATCTATTACTACTTCGGCAGCAAGGAAGGCCTTTACCTGGCGGTGCTGGAAGAGTCGTACCGGCGCATGCGCCAGATCGAGGGTCAGCTGCACCTGGAAGACCTGGCACCGGAAGAGGCGTTGCGAACCCTGGTCGGCTTCACCTTCGACCACCATGCCGGCAACCCGGCCTATATCCGCCTGGTCATGTCCGAGAACATGGAGCGGGGCAGCTACCTGGCGCAAAGCAAGATCATCCAGGAACTCAACGTGCCGGCCATCAAGGCGATCCGCCTTCTTTACGAGAGGGGAATTGCCAGCGGCGCGTTCCGTCGGGGTCTGGATGCCATCGACATCCATGCCTCCATCTCGGCGCTGACCTTTTTCAATGTGTCCAACCAGCACACTTTCGGGCTGATCTTCAAGCGGGACACCCAGACGCCCGAGGCCGTCGCCACCCGCCGCGCCAACGTGATCGACATGGTGCTGCGCTACGTGCGAAAGTAACCCTTTTCCGTTTCGCCGCAGTCCTGGCGGCATGAGGCGTTCGTGCAGCATGAAGGTGCCTCTGGCCGTCCGCAGGCACCGGTGCCTCCAGCTTGAGTTGGCTAGGGTAATTACCGATTTTGTTAAAACTAACTAGTTCGTACATTAATGGAACAGGCACTTTCAGGAGACAAACAAGTGATGAAAAAGTGGATAGACCGGTACTGCCAGTTCCTCGGCTACCTGATCGCGGCCGCGCTGGCGGTGATGGTGGTGCTGGTGTTCGGCAACGTCGTGCTGCGCTACGCCATGAACTCGGGCATCGCGGTGTCCGAAGAGCTGTCGCGCTGGCTCTTCGTCTGGCTCACTTTCCTGGGCGGCATCGTCGCCCTGAACGAAGGGGCCCACCTGGGCACCGACACGCTGGTGTCGCGCCTGCCGGTGCGGGGCAAGAAGATTTGCCTGGTGCTGGCCCATGTGCTCATGCTCTTCATCTGCTGGCTGCTCTTCAAGGGCGCACTCGACCAGGTCAGGATCAACTGGGAGTCCACCAGTGCCGCCATGGAAACCTCGATGGCTTATTTCTACGGCTGCGGCGTGGTGTTCGCTGTCTCGGGCGCGGTCATCTTGCTCAGTAATCTCTGGCGCCTGGTGACCGGCCAGCTTTCAGAAGACGAGTTGATCGGCATCCGGGAATCCGAGGAAGAGCCCATCGATGTTCCCAAGCCGCTGCGCTGATTGAAGAAAGCCTTCTTATGACCATTCTTGTTTTCCTGGGGTCGCTGCTGGGGGCCATGGCGCTGGGCATCCCCATCGCTTTTTCGCTTTTGCTGTGCGGCGCGGCCCTGATGTGGCACCTGAACATGTTCGACGCCCAGATCCTGGCGCAAAACGTCATCAACGGCGCCGACAGCTTTCCGCTGCTGGCGGTGCCGTTCTTCATGCTGGCCGGCGAAGTCATGAACACCGGCGGGCTGTCGCGGCGCATCGTTGACTTTGCCATGGCGCTGGTCGGCCACATCCGGGGCGGCTTGGGCTATGTGACCATCATCGCGGCCTGCCTGCTGTCGGCCCTGTCGGGCTCGGCCGTGGCCGATGCGGCGGCGCTGACGGCCCTGTTGCTGCCCATGATGGTGAAAGCCGGCCATGACAAGGCGCGCAGCGGCGGCCTGATCGCGGCGTGCGGCGTCATCGGCCCCATCATCCCGCCCTCGATTGGCTTCGTGATCTTCGGCGTCGCTGCCAACGTGTCGATCTCCAAGCTGTTTCTGGCCGGCATTTTCCCGGGGCTGCTGCTCGGCGCGGCCCTGTGGTTCACCTGGTGGTGGCTCACGCGCCGCGAGCAGCTCGAAAGTCCGCCGCGCCGCACGCGCGCCGAAGTGCTGCTGGCCATGCGCAAGGCCGGCTGGGCGCTGATGCTGCCGGTCATCATTCTGGTGGGGCTGCGCATGGGCGTCTTCACGCCGACCGAAGCGGCTGTGGTGGCGGCGGTGTATGCGCTGTTCGTGGCCGGCGTCATCTACCGCGAGCTGAGCGTCAAGCAGCTGTACGAGGTCTTCCTTGCAGCGGCCAAGACCACCGCCGTCATCATGTTCCTGGTGGCCGCCGCCATGGTGTCGGCCTGGCTGATCACGGTGGCGCAGCTGCCCGACCAAGTCATTGCCCTGCTGCAGCCGCTGCTGGACAGCCCGACGCTGCTGCTGGTGGCGATGATGGTGCTGGTCATGATTGTCGGCACGGCGATGGACATGACCCCCACCATTTTGATCCTGACGCCGGTGCTGATGCCGCTGGTCAAGGCGGCCGGCATCGACCCGGTGTATTTCGGCGTGCTGTTCATCATCAACAACTCCATCGGCCTGATCACGCCGCCCGTGGGCACCGTGCTCAACGTGGTGGCCGGCGTCGGCAAGATGAGGATGGACGACGTGACCCGCGGCGTCATGCCTTTCATGCTGGTGCAGTTCGTGGTCATGTTCCTGATGGTGCTGTTTCCGCAGATCGTCATGTGGCCCGCCCGCTTTCTCTACGGCTAGCGCGCCTTTGGTTTTTCAAAGGCAGGACGTGTCTGGTACGCCATGACCTGCCTCCTGTTTATTGCGTACTGTGATATTTCTCCAGGAGACAAGAATGAAACGCATGATGATTAAAACGCTGGTGACGGCTGTTGCGCTGGCCACTTTTGGCATGGCTGGCGCGCAGGACATCAAGGAACGCACCATCAAGTTCGCCACCCAGAATCCCAAGGGCCACCCCATCGTCACAGGCATGGAGAAATTTGCCGAGATCGTCACCGCCAAGTCGGGCGGCAAGATCAAGGTCAACCTGTTTCCCGGCGGCGTGCTCGGCGGCGATGCGCCCAATGTGTCGGCGCTGCAGGGCGGCACGCTGGAGATGGTCAGCATGAACTCGGGCATCCTGGCCAGCCAGGTCAAGGAGTTCGCGATTTACGACTTCCCCTTCCAGTTCGCCAACGCCAAGGAGGCCGATGCCGTGGTCGATGGCCCGTTCGGCAAGATGATGCACGACAAACTGCAGGAAAAAGGCATCGTGGGCCTGGCCTATTTCGAGCTGGGCTTTCGCAACATGACCAACAGCAAGCGGCCCATCACCAAGGTCGAGGACTTCGCCGGCCTGAAGATCCGCGTCATTCCCAACCCGATCAACCTGGACTGGGTCAAGGCGCTGGACGCCAACCCGACGCCCATGGCTTTTCCCGAGGTCTATGGCGCGCTGGAATCCAAGGCGCTCGACGGCCAGGAAAATCCGTTGAACGTGATCCTGGCCAACAAGTTCGCCGAAGTGCAGAAGCACCTGGCGCTGACCAACCACGTCTACAACCCGCAGTCGGTCATCATGAGCAAGAAGTTCTGGGACACGCTGTCCGGGGCCGAAAAGAAGATCGTGACCGATGCCGCCGCCGAGGCGACCAAGTTTCAGCGCCAGGCCTCCCGCGATGCGGCGGGCAGCACGCTTGACCAGCTCAAGAAAGCCGGCATGCAGGTAACCGAGCTGCCGCCCGCTGAAATCGCCAAGCTGCGCGACAAGATGCGTCCGGTGATTGCCAAGTACGCCGTGTCCGTGGGCCAGGAAACCGTCAAGGCGATGCAGGACGAGCTGGCCAAGGTCCGCCGGTAAACAGTGGGGAGCCCGCCCGTTGCGGCCCGGCCGCAGGGGTGCCCTCGTCACTACCCTTGCCTTATTCCGCTCCGCACGGGGCCACACCATGAACAAAACCCGCATCGCCGTGGCCGGCGCCGGCTACATCGGACAAGCGCACATTGAGGTGGCGCAGAGCAGCCCGACCTGCAAGCTGAGCGCCATCGTCGATCCATCGACCGCCGCGCGGGCCATGGCCGCGAAGGCCGGCGTACCGCTGTACGCCTCGATTGACGAATTGCTGATCCATGACCGGCCCGATGGCCTGATCCTCGCCACGCCCAACCACCTGCACCTGCCGCAATCCTTGCGATGCATCGCGGCCGGCCTGCCCATCCTGCTCGAAAAACCCATCGCCACCACCGTGGCCGAGGGCGAGCAACTGCTCAAGCAGGCCGAGGCCAGCGGTGCCAGGGTGCTGATTGGTCACCACCGGGCGCACAGCCCAATCATGGCCAAGGCCAAGGCAGTCGTCGATTCAGGAAAGCTCGGCAAGCTGGTGGCGGTGATGGGCAGCGCGGTATTTTTCAAGCCCGACCATTATTTTTCAGAAGCACCCTGGCGCCGCGAACCCGGCGGCGGGCCGATCCTGATCAACCTGATCCACGAGGTGCACAGCCTGCGCATGCTGTGCGGTGAAATTGCGACGGTGCAGGCGTTTTCGTCGAACGCCACACGCCGCTTTGCGGTGGAAGACACCGTGGCCATCAATCTGCGCTTTGCCAGCGGCGCGCTGGGGACGTTCATGCTGTCGGACACCGCCGCCTGCGCGCGCAGCTGGGAGCAGACCTCGCAGGAAAACAAGGCCTATGCCACCTATGCAGACGAGGACTGCTATGTGATCACCGGCACCAGCGGCAGCCTGTCAGTGCCCACGATGCGCCTGAAAACCTATCCGCGCCCGCAAGACCGCTCCTGGTGGAATGAATTTGAAGCCGGCGTGGCTGGCGTGGTACGCGATGACCCGCTCAAGCGCCAGATCGAGCACTTCGGCGCCGTGATCCGGGGCGAGGCGGCGCCACTGGTCAGCGCCCGCGACGGCCTGCAGAACCTGCGCGTCACCGAAGCCATCGCCCAGGCTGCAAAAACCGGAAAACCCATCGACATCGAAGGCGCCTGATGCAGCGTTTTCGCTTTCTGCCACCCATTAAAGGACTCCCATGAAAATTCTCACGCTGCACGGCATCAACCTCAACATGTTCGGCAAGCGCGACCCGGCGCAGTACGGCACCGTCACGCTGGACGAGATCGATGCCGGGCTGCGCCAGCTCGGCCAGGAGCTGGGCGCCGAGGTTGAGGCCTTCCAGAGCAACTGCGAAGGCGCGATGTGCGAGCGCATCCACCAGGCCCATGCCGAGGGTGTGGACGCGGTGCTGATCAACGCCGGCGCCTGGACGCACTACAGCTACGGCATCCGCGATGCGCTGGCGATCCTGGCCTGCCCGGTGGTGGAGGTGCATATGTCTAACGTCCATGCCAGGGAAGCGTTTCGGCATGTCTCGGTGTTCTCCGGGATTGCGCGGGGGCAGATCTGCGGCTTTGGCGCCGACAGCTACCTGCTGGGCCTGCGGGCGGCGGTGTCCTTGGCTTGCGCGGCGCAAGGCAATAAAAAATGATCGACGGCAACACCGAAATCATCGCCCACATCGGGTTCCCCACGCACGCCTTCAAGGCGCCGATGATCTACAACCCGTGGTTTGAAAAGTCGCGCGTCAATGCAGTCGTGGTGCCCATGGGTTGCCCCGCCCAGGACTACCCGGATTTTTTGCGGTCCGTATTCAAGCTCGCCAACATCCGGGGCGCGCTCATCACCATGCCGCACAAGATCACCACGGCAGGGCTGCTGGACGAGGTGCTGCCCACCGCCGCCATTGCCGGCGCATGCAATGCCGTGCGCCGCCTGGCCGATGGCCGGCTGCAGGGCGACATGTTCGACGGCGAAGGCTTCGTGCGCGGCGTGCTGCGCAAGGGCCTGCAACTGCAGGGCGCGCGCGCCCTAGTCGCCGGGAGCGGTGGCGTGGGGTCGGCGATTGCGGCTTCGCTGGCCGCCGCCGGTCTGAACGCGATCAGCCTGTATGACATCAACGCCGCTTCCGCCCAGGGCCTGGGCGAACGCCTGCGTGCCCATTACCCCAAGCTGGCAGTCAGCACCGGCTCCAACGATCCGTCGGGGTTCGATCTGGTGGTCAATGCCACGCCCATGGGCATGAACGCTGGCGACCCGATGCCGATGGACATCGCGCGCCTCGATTCCACCACTTTCGTCGGCGAGGTGGTGATGAAAACCGAGATGACGGCATTTCTGGCCGCAGCCAAGGCCCGGGGCTGCCCGGTGCAGGTGGGCGCGGACATGCTGTTCGAGCAGATTCCGGCCTACCTGGAGTTTTTCGGATTTCCCAGCACCACGCCGGATGTGCTGCGGTCCATGGCCCGGTTAAGTTACGAAGAAGAAGGAGCAACGTCATGACCCTGCAAGCACCCCACCGCGAAGCGATTCCCGAGAAGGCCAACCGGCTGGGCATCGACGGCATCGAGTTCAT
>JAQGLT010000005.1 GCA_028292745.1 Polaromonas sp.
AACTATAAGCTGCATTATTGAGAAAGGTTTTTGCTAATGCACGCTATAGCAACTCTTTTATTGGCGCTATTGAATTCGTAGCTAGTAATGCTTGCAGGCTATACGCTATACGCTATACGCTATACGCTATACGCTATACGCTATACGCTATACGCCTTTTTATCCTTAAAATCCTTTGACGCCTGCTGGCGCATGTCCAGGGGCTGGTCAAGCGAAACGCAGGCGGTTAAATTGTCGATTTGGCTACCGAGAGGAAGTCGTCATGCCCAACCCCATCCACCCGCCCGCCACACGCCGCCGAATACTCACTGCTGGCGCGTCCATCCTGGCCGTCACGACCGCGCCCGCCTGGCTCAGCCCGGCGCGGGCGCAGGCCCGCCGGCTGCAGCCGACACCGAGCCAGACCGAAGGGCCGTTTTACCCCGTGGCCCTGCCGGCCGACAGCGACTTCGACCTGCTGCGCAACGGCAGCGCAAGCTACCAGCGCGGCCAGCCGGCCTGGGTTGAAGGCACGGTGGTTGACACGGCGGGTGCGCCGGTGTCGGGTGCGGTGGTGGAAATCTGGCAATGCGACCAGGCGGGCCATTACCACCATCCCGGCGACGGCGGCCGGGCCGATCCAGCATTCCAGGGCTTTGGCCGCGTGACCGTGGGGCCGGACGGCCGCTACCGCTTTCGCACCCTCAGACCGGTGGCGTACAGCGGACGCACGCCGCACATCCACGTCAAGGTGCGGCTGGCTAGCCGGGAACTGCTGACCACGCAGCTGTATGTAGCGGGCGACGCGGGCAATGAGCGCGATTTTCTCTGGGGCGGCCTGAACGAGGCCAGCCGCGCCGCGCTCACCGTGCCGTTCACGCCTGGGGCGGGCGGCCTGTTGGCGCGTTTTCCACTCATCGTGCAGGCTTGATGGGCTTTTAGCGCCTTTTATCGCCTTTTAGCCAGCGCAATCCCTTGGCGCGCCGCCTGCTCGGGTTCAGCCGCCAGCGTCACCGCGCTGACCACCGCCACGCCATCGATGCCGCAGGCCAGCACGCCCGGAAGGCGCTCCAGCGAAATCCCGCCAATCGCCACCACCGGGTAGGGCGCGGCCTGCGGCGCCCATTCCTTCAATTGCGCCAGGCCGACCGGCTCGTAGGGCATGACTTTCAGCGTGGTCGGGTAGATCGGGCCGATGGCCAAATAGCTTGGCTGCACCGCATGGGCGCGGGCCAGCTCGGCGGGCGTGTGGGTGCTCAGGCCCAGCCGCAGGCCTGCGCTGCGCAAAGCCTCGATGTCAGCCGTGTCCAGGTCTTCCTGGCCCAGATGCACGCCGTAGGCGCCGGCGGCCAGCGCGAGCTGCCAGTGGTCGTTGATGAAGACCTGCGTGCCCGGCACCTTGCGGCCGGCCTCGACGGCTGCGCGCACCTGCAAAGCGATGGCGGCCGGCGTGTGGTCGGCGGCCTTGATGCGCAGCTGGACCGTGCGCACGCCCCAGCCGAGCAGGCGCTGCACCCAGGCGGCGTCAGGCACCACCGGGTAAAAGCCGATGGGGCCGGTCAAAGGAGCAAAAGGCGTGGAGGTCATGGCAGTCACCGCATTAAAGGAATTCAAGGCTGGTCCGAGGCATCAGCTCGCATGCCAGAACGGCACGCCGACCGTCGGGGTCGAGGCCTGCGCGGCGGCGCGCTCGGGCATGGGCGTTGATTCATACGCCGCCCGGCCCGCCGCCACGCCATCGGCAAAGGCCCGCGCCATGCGCACCGGGTCGCCCGCCTGCGCCACGGCGGTGTTGAGCAGCACGGCGTCAAAGCCCAGCTCCATCACCTGCGCGGCATGCGAGGGCCGGCCCAGGCCGGCATCGACGATCAGCACCGCGTCCGGCAGGCGGCGGCGCAGGGTTTCCAGCGCATACGGGTTGAGCGGCCCGCGCCCGGTGCCGATCGGTGCGGCCCACGGCATCACCGCCGCGCAGCCGGCCGCGTGCAGGCGCTGGGCCATCACCAGGTCGTCGGTGGTGTAGGCGAACACGGCGAAACCATCCTTGGCCAGCGCCGTGGCGGCTTCGAGCGTGGCCACGGTGTCGGGCTGCAGCGTGTAGTCGTCGCCGATGACTTCGAGCTTGATCCAGGTGGTGCCGAAGATCTCCCGGGCCATCTGCGCCAGCGTGATGGCTTCACCCGCGCTGTGGCAGCCGGCGGTGTTGGGCAGGATGCGCCGGCCCAGCGCCTGGATGCGCTGCCAGAAGCTGCTGCCGCCGCCGCTCTCGGGCTGCAGCCGGCGCAGGCCGACCGTCAGCACCTCGGTGCCGCAGGCAGCCACCGCATCGCCCAGCACCTGCGGCGACGGGTAATGCGAAGTGCCGAGGAAAAAGCGGCTGGACAAGGGAACGCCCGCCACCGTCCACGGGCTGCCGTGGGCAATGGGGGCGGCTGCGGGGGGTGTGGTTGTCATGTGAATGGCTCCTTCAATGGCGCTTGCGATTGGCGATTGGCGATTGGCGATTGGCGATTGGCATTGCACTTCGCAAGCGCTCCGTTTTACCAGCAGACGCCACGGAACTGGCTCTGCCAAGCCGCTAGCACCGCCCTCTGCTGGGAGAAAGGCGCTACACAAAGTGAGCGCCCGACGTGGGTGTTGAATCCTTCCAGCGGGCACCGGGCAACCGGCTCTGCCGGGGCCAAGGTGGCGCCCCCTGCAAGGGGGGAAGGCGCTACACGCAGTGAGCGTCCGACGGGGGTGTTCAATTTCACCCTCCCGTAATCGGCGTCACCACGTCGATCCGGTCGCCGCCCTGCAGGCTGCGGGCCGGCCACTGCGGGCGGGGCACGAAGCCGCTGTTGATGGCGCAGGCGAAGGCGCTTTTCAGGTCGTAGCCGCGCTCCAGCAGCAGCGCCTGCAGGGTCGCGGCCTGGGTGGCGACGCGCTCGCCGTTCAGGGAGATTTCAAGCGTCGCCGCGCTTGTCGTGGTGGTCGTGGTGGTGGTCGTCATGTCGCATCCTCGGTGTCGGTGGCCAACAGTTTATGGGCCAGTTCATCAACCAGCGCCGGGGCGCACAGATAACCATGCCGGTACAGCCCGTTGATGTGCCACACGCCGTCCCGCAGCGCAATCGCGGGCCGGTGGTCGTCCAGCGCCGGGCGCAGCGCCGCCGACAGGCGCAGCACCCGCGCCTCGCCGAACGCCGGGTGCAGCGAGTGCAGGGCGCTGCCCAGCTCCAGCATCGAGCGCAGCGTGACCGGCCCGGTGTCCTCCGATTCGAGTTCGGTCGCGCCGACGACGAACTGGTGGCCGGGCCGGGGCGCCACGTACAGCTGGTAGCGCGGGTGCATCAGCCGCACCGGGCGCCGCAGCGTCACGCCGCGGCACTCCACCCGCAGCACCTCGCCGCGCACGCCGCGCAAGGGGTTGTCGGCGGGCCACTGCGCCCGGCTGCCCACGCCGCGCGCATCGACGGCCACATCGACCGAATGCGCCACCCCGCTGTTGCAAACAATGCGGCCTTTCTCCACCTGCTCGACCGCCTCGCCTTCATGCCACTGGCCGCCCAGCCGGTCAATGGCCACGGCCAGCGCCGCCATCCACTGGTCGTTGGCCAGCTGGCCTTCGCCCGCCAGGAACAGCCCCCCGCCAAAGCGGCCCGCCAGCGCGGGCTCGCATTGCGCCAGGCCGGCGGCGTCGAGCGTGCGCACCTGGGCGCGGCAGGCCGGAGGCAGCTTGTGCTGCAGCAGGCCGGTGAAGTGCGCCAGCGACGCCTGATCGGGCGCATGCGCGACCACCAGCGTGCCTTCCTGGCGGAAATAGACCGGCTCGCCGCCGCCTGCCTGCAGCTCGTCGATCCAGCGCGGCCACAGTTGCATCGAGCGCTGGCCCAGGGCAAACACCGCCTCGTCCGACACCGCCAGCTCGGCCAGCGGCGACAGCATGGCCGCCGCCGCCATGCTCGCGGTGTCCAGCGCGCCCCGTGGCCGCGCATCGAACAGGCTGACGCGGCAGCCCGCGCGCAGCAGCCGCCAGGCCAGCGTGCGGCCGGCCAGGCCAGCGCCTGCGATGCCGATGTGAAGTGGGTTCATGGATGAATGCATTTATTCAGGGTTGCCAGCTTCCCCTGCCTTGCTCTTCCCCCGCTGGGGGAAGGCCGGGACGGGGGAGGCGGCGGGCCGGAAGGCGGATGAACATCTGTGACGGGAAGAAATCCGTTGAATTTTAATGAAAAATGGCTCTAGCGCATGTTCCATATGCGCCAGCAGCTACTTTATTGATAGCATTCGCAAGCGCCTCCTGAGTTGATTCGGGGAGGCCCCCATCCGGCCTTCCCCCAGCGGGGGAAGGAGGAAGACGGGAACCGCCCGCTTCATGCGTCAGGAGTAAATCTCGCTGCCGCCCTTGCGGAACTCCTCGGCCTTGGCCTCGAAACCGCTTTCCATGTCGGCAGGCACCGGCTTGATCGAAATCACGCCCGGCCCCATGGCCTGGCTGGCCAGCGTGGTCGTTTGCGGGTTCAGCCGCGCAAACTCGCGCACTTCCTGCGAAATCTTCATCGAGCAGAATTTCGGCCCGCACATCGAGCAGAAATGCGCCACCTTGGCGTTTTCCTTGGGCAGCGTCTCGTCGTGGTAGGCCATCGCCGTGTCGGGGTCGATCGCCTGGCGGAACTGGTCCTCCCAGCGGAACTCGAAGCGCGCCTTGCTCACCGCGTTGTCCCACATCTGCGCGCCGGGGTAGCCCTTGGCCAAATCGCCCGCATGCGCGGCGATCTTGTAGGCGATCAGGCCCTGCTTCACGTCGTCGCGGTTGGGCAGGCCCAGGTGCTCCTTCGGCGTCACGTAGCACAGCATCGCCGTGCCGTACCAGCCGATGTTGGCCGCGCCCATCGCCGACGAGATGTGGTCGTAGCCGGGCGAGATGTCGGTGATCAGCGGCCCGAGGGTGTAGAACGGCGCCTCGAAGCAGGCCTCCAGCTGCTTCTCGACGTTTTCCTTGACCAGCTGCAGCGGCACATGGCCGGGGCCCTCGATCATCACCTGCACGTCATGCTTCCAGGCGATCTGCGTCAGCTCGCCCAGCGTGTGCAACTCGGCAAACTGCGCCTCGTCGTTGGCGTCGGCTATCGAGCCGGGTCGCAGCCCGTCGCCGAGCGAGAAGCACACGTCGTAGGCCTTCATGATCTCGCAGATGTCCTCGAAATGCTCGTACAGAAAGCTTTCGCGGTGATGCGACAGGCACCACTTGGCCATGATCGAGCCGCCGCGCGAGACGATGCCGGTCAGCCGGTTGGCGGTCAGCGGCACATAGGCCAGGCGCACGCCGGCGTGGATGGTGAAGTAATCGACGCCCTGCTCGGCCTGCTCGATCATCGTGTCGCGGAAGATTTCCCAGGTCAGGTCCTCGGCCTTGCCGTTGACTTTTTCCAGCGCCTGGTAGATCGGCACCGTGCCAATCGGGACCGGCGAATTGCGCAGGATCCACTCGCGCGTTTCGTGGATGTTCTCGCCGGTCGAGAGGTCCATCACCGTGTCGGCGCCCCAGCGGATGGCCCAGACCAGCTTGTCCACTTCCTCCTCGATGCTCGACGTGACGGCCGAGTTGCCGATGTTGGCGTTGACCTTGATGAGGAAATTGCGGCCGATGATCATCGGCTCGCTTTCCGGGTGGTTGATGTTGTTTGGAATCACGGCGCGGCCGCGCGCCACCTCGTCGCGCACGAACTCGGCGGTGATGTCCTTCGGGATCGAGGCGCCAAACGAGTGGCCCATCTTGGGCATGCGCTCGGTCGCCAGCCGCTCGGCCAGCTGGGCGCGCACCAGGTTCTCGCGGATGGCGATGTATTCCATCTCAGGGGTGATGATGCCTTTGCGCGCGTAGTGCATCTGCGACACGTTGGCGCCCGGCTTGGCGCGGCGCGGCACGGGCGCGTGGGCCATGCGCAGGGCGCTGAGCGCCGGGTCGTTCAGGCGCTCGCGGCCGTAGGCGCTGGTGATGCCGGCCAGCGCCTCGGTGTCGGCGCGCTCGTTGATCCAGGCACCGCGCAGGGGTCTCAGGCCGCGGCTGATGTCGATGGCGGCCAGCGGGTCGGTGTAGACGCCGGACGAGTCGAACAGGCGCAGCGGCGGGTTGGCCTCGCGGCGGCTGGCATGGCCCTCGGCCACCAGGGTGTCGGTCAAGGTAACTTCGCGGAAGGGCACGCGAATGTCGGGCCGCGAGCCTTCGAGGTAAATCTTGCGGGAACCGGGAAAAGGCGTGCGGGTGATGCGGCTCGTCAGGTCTGCTGCATCGACGGAAAGAAGGGTCTTGGCCATGGCTGTCTCCAGAAGGGGTGGGGTGCCTGCCTGGGGAGCCGGTGATGTCGCCGTCACGGGCCTGCTGCAAGCGCCATGACGGATACCGGAGCCAAAGTGCCTTGTTTCCTACGCGGGCATGATCCCGATCAGGTTCAGCGGGTCTCGCATTTTTTGCGATCTCAGCCGCAGATGAAACATCCTTGGCACCCCGACAAGCTGCGGCGATTGTAAGCACACAAACTATGCGCGTACAAGGCCCACGCGGTAACCGGATGCCGCTGTCAGCCGAAGCGGCTGGGCTGTGGCCCGCCCCGGTGATGTTTCATTTTGAAACCAAAAGCATGGCGCAAGGCCGTGCCGCAAGCGGCGCAACTTTACAAACGATCACGGCCTGGCAACAGCGCCTATACATGGCCAGGCCACACTTTCAGCTCGCCTGCCGCCCCCCCGGGCACAGGCTTTTCTCACCAAAGGAAGCTCCATGAAATACGCTTTTACCTCCTTGAGCCGCCTCGTCCTGGCCGGCTTCATGGCCGCTGCCGGCAGTGCCATGGCCGAAGGCCCCACCACAGCGCCCGCGGCCGCCACGACTGCGACCGGCAAGCATGCGGGCCACCACGGCGGCAGGCACCACGCGGGCCATCGCGACCCGGCCCAACTACAGGCCCGCATGGCCAAGCACCATGCGGAACTGAAGGCCCAGCTCAAGATCGCGCCTGCCCAGGAAGCGGCCTGGACACGCTACACCGCCGCGATGCAGCCGGCCGGCCACATGATGGGTCACCGTTCGACAGCCGAGCAGCGTGCGGAGTTCGACAAGCTGACCACGCCCGAGCGCATCGACAAAATGCGCGCCATGCGCATTCAGCACATGACTGAAATGAGTGCGGCCCTGGACCAGCGCGGGGAGGCAACCAAGGCCCTGTACGCAGCGCTCAGCCCGGAGCAGCAAAAGATGTTTGACGACAGGCACCGGAAAATGGGCCGGCACCACGGCCGCGGCTGACCCGCGCCAGGCGAGCGCGCTTGGCGCAGCACGGCCAGGTTTCGGCTTGGCGGCTGGTTGAAAGCGAAGGCTTGAACAGGCGGCGCAAATAAATCAGGCCGGAGTCGGACATTGAAGTCCGCCTCCGGCCTGATGGCGTATTGCGGCAAGCGAGCAAAACAACGTGACCAGACAGCGCTTGGCGCTGTCTGGCAGGGTGTTTCAACCCTGTGCGTTGTCCCGTACCGAAGTCATTACTTCGAAGGGCTTGCCGGCGTGGTCATGTTGCTGCCAGGCGTCGTACTGCCGCTGGTGGCGCTGGTGGCGCTGGCATTGGTCATATCGCTCTTCTGGCGCGAGCTGCGCTTGTCTTCCTTGCGCACGCGCTTTGAACTCGCATCGCCTTGGCCCTTGCTGTTTTTGGCAGCCGATCCGGCCGTCGGCTCTGGCGTGGACAGGCTTTCGGTGGATTTGGTGCTGCCTGGAGGCATGTTGGCCTTGCCGGACGGCATTGCGCCCGCAGAACCCGACATGCCCGCGCCCGAGGCAGTCGAACCCGACATGCCCGAGCCGGAAGTGGCCGAGCCCGAGCCCGAGGTGCTGGAACCTGACATGCCAGTGCTGCCCGTGCCGGCAGTCGGCGCCGGCGTGACGGCGTTGTTCGTCGGCCTGGTGGTGCCCGGAGGGGTGGCCCCAGCGCCGGAGCCGTTGGCGGCACCGCCGGCGGTGCCGGTTTGCGCCTGGGCAACACCGCCCAGCAACAGCGAGGCAGCTACGGCAGCCGCCACGGAAACGGCCTTGATGGATGATTTCTTCAACATACGATCTCCTTGCGCCTCTTGAGGCTGGTTAAACACATAAGCTCGCCAGATCAGTCACTGTCGGCTGGAGCTGATGTCAATTTAGAAGCCCAATGGTTGTTGGATTTATCGGAGAGGCCCACTGGGCAATGTAGGACGCTACCCTTGGCTTAAGCGGCTGCAAGGCTTGGGAAAGACCGATCCAGAACAAAGCATTGCGTAAATGCCGGTCTGCAGGGCAACCCATTCTTCGCGGTTTTCCTTGCATGCCCGCGTGCTGCCGCGCCTGGAATGCGCTGTCGGACAGCCCCTTGACAAGCGGCGGGACCGTAAGCCGTTGCATCACGCCCTAGACGCCATCACGCTGAATTTCAGCGCAAACTCGCCTTGTTCTATCGCCTCCGCCAGCCAGCCAGGCCGGCCTTGGGCGATGGCCGCCTGTAAGGCCTGCCTCGGCGTCCAATCGCCTCAAGAGGCCGGTGCGGCGCCGCCGCTTGCCATCGCCCTGGCATCGGAGGAACTCGCGCCTGCCAGCCCAGTGTGAATAAGTTACTGTCCTACAGTTCTCTCCAGCCTGCAGACCAACAATCATTTGCAGGTCTTTTATGCCTTTTCACGGTTTTCACTTATGCAGTCTTCCACTTCCGCTTTTTCCAACCCCCTGCATGCCCCAACCGCCACGACGGCGGACGACCCGGCGGTCGATCCTGCCGATCCGGCGGGCCCCGCAGCGGCCATCGAAACCTCATTCAAGGTGCTGACGGTCAATATCCACAAGGGCTTCACCTTCTTCAACCGAAAATTCATTTTGTCCGAACTGCGCGACGCGGTGCGCAGCGTTGGCGCGGACGTGGTGTTCCTGCAGGAGGTCACCGGCACCCACCTGAAGCATGCCGAGAAGTTCGACAACTACACCGAAGCTCCGCATTACGAATACCTGGCCGACAGCATCTGGGACCAGTTCGCCTATGGCCGCAACGCGGTCTACAGCAACGGCCACCACGGCAATGCGGTGCTGTCCAAGTTCCCCATCGTGCGGCATGAAAACCGCGACATTTCCATCAGTGTGCCCGAGCGGCGCGGCATGCTGCACTGCGAATTGAAGGTGCCCGGCCAAAGCCATCATGTCCACGCCATTTGCGTGCACCTGGGCCTGGTCGAAACGCACCGCACCCAGCAGATGAAGATGCTGTGCGACCTGGTGCGCAAGGAGATTCCTGGCCGCTCCGCAGTCGTGGTGGCCGGCGACTTCAACGACTGGCGCCGGCGCGCCCATGCGCAGATGGCCAAGGGCGCCAATCTGCATGAAGTGTTCGTGCAGGCCAACGGCCACGCCGCGCGCACCTTTCCAGCACGTCTGCCGATGCTGCAGCTGGACCGCATTTACGTGCGCAACGCGGTCGGTCACTCGCCGATCGTGCTGCCCAGCAAGCCCTGGTCGCACCTCTCGGACCATGCGCCGCTGGCCGCGCAAATCCGGCTGTAGGGCGGTCTTTCAATGGCCTGGCCTCTTGCTGCGCTAAAGGATGCGGTCGGCGCGCACTTCTTCTTTAGTGCTGCGCCTGGACTTGGTGGCGTCGCAGCCTTGGCCGCCTTCCCCAAGGTGGCGCCATGACGCGCTGGGTCGGCGGGAACCGGTTCAGCCTGCTGGAAAACGGCGAGGCGTTTTTCCCGCGCGTTTTTGACTGCATCGTCGGCGCGCGGCACGAAGTGGTGGTGGAAACCTTCATCCTGTTCGAGGACAAGGTCGGCCTGGCGCTGCACGCCGCGCTGCTGCAGGCGGCAGCGCGGGGCGTGCAGATCGACCTCACGATCGACGGCTTCGGCTCGCCCGACCTGTCGCCCGAATTCATTTCGGCCCTGACGCGTGCCGGCGTGCGGGTGCATGTGTTCGACCCGGGGCCACGGCTTTGGGGGTGGCGCACCAACGTGTTTCGCCGCATGCACCGCAAGATCGTCGTGGTGGATGGCAAGCATGCCTTTGTCGGTGGCATCAATTACTCGGCCGACCACCTGGCCGACTATGGCCCGGAGGCCAAGCAGGACTATTCGGTGGAGATCGAAGGCCCCATCGTTGCCCAGATCCACGCCTTCGTGCACAAGGCGCTGGCAGCCGGGCACCGCAACGCGTCCAGGGGTTTTGGCAGTCAGCTGCGCGATCGGCTGGCCGACCGCGTGCAGAGCTTGACGAAAAACCCGATGCCGGCGCCCGGCCCCGCAGGCAATGCGGCGGCGATATTCGTCACCCGCGACAACCGCCAGCACACGACCGACATCGAACGGCACTACCGCATTGCCATCCGCGCGGCGCGCCAGCGCATCGTGATTGCCAACGCCTACTTCTTCCCAGGCTACCGGCTTTTGAAGGAAATGCGCAAGGCCGCTCGCCGCGGCGTGGATGTGCGGCTCATCTTGCAGGGCGAGCCCGACATGGCCATCGTCAAAACAGCGGCCGGCATGCTCTACCACCACCTGCTGTCGGCCGGGGTGCGTATTTTTGAATACTGCGAACGGCCGCTGCACGGCAAGGTGGCGGTGTCCGACGACGAGTGGGCCACAGTCGGCTCCAGCAACCTGGACCCGCTCAGCCTGTCGCTGAACCTCGAAGCCAATGTCATCATCAAGGACCGCGCCTTCAACCGGCACCTGAGCGCGCGGCTGGATGCGATGATGCAAAGCAGCTGCAAGGAGATCGTCGCCAATGAGTTGGACGAACCGGCCTGGTGGCGCGTGGTGCGCAGCTTTTTTGTGTTCCACCTGCTGAGCCGCTACCCCGCGTGGGCCGGCTGGCTGCCGGCGCACGCGCCGCGCATCATTCTGGCCAGCGCGCCGGCCGCCAGCGTGGAAGGCGCAGGCGCCGACCGGGTCAACCAGGCCGATGCGGCCTAAGCCTCATGCCCGACAGCCTCGGCATGCCGCCTTCCGCGCCTTCGGACGGGCAGCGGCGCACCGGGCGCAAATTAACCGACCGGGCCTGGTGGCCGTGGCTCAAGCGGGGCGTGACCACGGCGTTCTTCCTGCTGGTGGCCTACCTGCTGGTGTCGCAGGCGCGGACCATCGAGTGGGACAAGGTGCTGTCGGCACTGAAAAACTACCCGCTGTCGGCGTCCTGGGGCGCCGTGGGGCTGGCCGCCGCCAGTTACCTGCTCTACAGCTGCTTTGACCTGCTGGGCCGGCACTACACCGGCCATACCCTGCCGGCCCCGACCGTGATGCGGCTCACCTTCATCAGCTATGCCTTCAACCTCAACCTCGGCTCGGTGGTCGGGGGCGTGGCCTTTCGTTATCGCCTGTATTCGCGGCTGGGGCTGGCGCTGGGCACCATCACCCGCATCATGTCCTTCAGCATGCTCGCCAACTGGATTGGCTACCTGCTGCTGGCCGGCGGGATTTTCAGCCTGGCGCCGCCTGCCCTGCCCGGCACCTGGAAGATCGATGCCTCGCAGCTGCGCCTGATCGGCTTTGTGCTGCTGGCGCTGGCGCTGGCCTACCTGGGGGCGTGCGCCTTTTCGCGCCGGCGCAGCTTTTCCCTGCGCGGCCACGAGGTCGAGCTGCCTTCGCTGCGGCTGGCGGCCCTGCAGCTGGCCATGGGCGCGGGCAACTGGCTGCTGATGTCGGGGATCGTGTTCATCCTGCTGCAGCACCGGATCGATTTTTTCAGCGTCGCAAGCGTGCTGCTGCTCGCCGCCATCGCGGGGGTCATCACCCACATCCCCGGCAACCTGGGCGTGCTCGAAGCGGTGTTTGTCGCGCTGCTGTCGCACCGCATGCCGCAGCACGAATTGCTGGCCGGGTTGGTGGCCTACCGGGTCGTCTATTTTCTGGCGCCGCTGCTCATCGCCACCGGGCTTTACCTGCTCATGGAAGCCAGGACAAAACGGCGGGCCCACCCGGCCCCGTGAAGGCCCGCCCGGCATTGAGGGCATTTAGGCACCGGCGCTTGCAAACATGCAAACACTGTATATTAATACAGTGTTCAACCCATCCCTTCAACGCAAGCTCGCGGTGCTGGCTGACGCCGCCAAGTACGATGCCTCCTGCGCGTCCAGCGGCACGGCCAAGCGCGACTCCCTGGGCGGACGGGGCATCGGTTCCACCGAAGGCAGCGGCATCTGCCACAGCTACGCGCCCGACGGGCGCTGCATCTCCCTGCTCAAGATACTGCTGACCAACTTTTGCACCTACGACTGCCTGTACTGCGTCAACCGCGTCAGCAGCAACGTTGCGCGGGCCCGCTTCAGCATCGACGAGGTCGTCAGCCTGACGCTGGACTTTTACCGGCGCAACTGCATCGAGGGCCTGTTCCTGTCCAGCGGCATCATTCAGAGCCCCGACTACACCATGGAGCAGGTGGTCGAGGTGGCGCGGCGGCTGCGCGAAGACCACGACTTTCGCGGCTACATCCACCTCAAGACGATTCCGGACGCATCGCCCGACCTGCTGGCGCGCGCGGGGCTGTACGCCGACCGGCTCAGCATCAATATCGAGCTGCCCACGCAGCGCAGCCTGCAGGCGCTGGCGCCCGAAAAAGACGGCCCGGCCATACGCCGGTCGATGGCCAGGCTGCGCCTGCACATCGATGACGCCAAAGGCGAGGCGCTGGATCAGGCGCGCACCAGCATCATCTCGCTGCCCCGGTCGCGCCAGGCCGCAAGCACGCCGGCGCCGCGCTTTGCGCCGGGCGGCCAGAGCACGCAGATGGTCGTCGGCGCGGACGCCAGCGACGACCGCGCCATCCTCAACGCCAGCGCATCGCTCTACAGCGCTTTCCGGATGCGGCGCGTGTACTACTCGGCCTTCAGTCCCATTCCCGATGCCTCGTCCCGCCTGCCGCTCAGGCCGCCGCCGCTGATGCGCGAGCACCGCCTCTACCAGGCCGACTGGCTGATGCGTTTTTACGGCTTCACCCATGACGAAATCGTGCCGGCGGCAGGCAGCGCCCCGGCCGACGGCGTGCAAGGCGGCATGCTGGCGCTCGACATCGACCCCAAGCTGGCCTGGGCGCTGGCCAACCGGGCCCGGTTTCCGGTCGACATCAACCGCGCGCCGCGCGAGATGCTGCTGCGCGTGCCCGGCCTTGGCGTCAAGGCGGTGGTGCGCATCCTGCAGGCACGGCGCGTGCGCGATGTCCGCGCGGACGACCTGCTGCGCCTGCATGTGCCGCTGAAAAAAGTGCTGCCTTTTGTCCTCCTGCCGGGCCATCATCCCGGCGCCGCGCTGGACGCGGTGAATCTGAGGGTGCGGCTGGCGCCAGCCCCTCGGCAGGCCGACCTGTTTGACGAGTCCGTGGCAGCGCCGGGGCTCGATTCGGCGGGCGCTGCTGTGGCATCGCCCGCCGGCAGCAGCCATGAAAGGGACTTGGCATGGGCATGATGAACGACCGGCTGACGAGCGAGCTGTTTCCGCCAGCGCTGCCGCCCGTCATGCTGCAGGGCCCGGTTGACCTGGCGGGCTTTCGCCGCGCGGCGCGCATGCTGCTGGCCCAGCACATCCTGCCCGAGCAGGTCAGCTGGCACACGAGCGGCTCGGCCCTGCAAGACCTGTTCGCCGCCGACCCCGACAACTGCCTGGCCGCCAATGCCGCCGCCTTCGATGACGCCCCGGCCGTCAAGGTGCCGGCCGAGTTCCTGGCGCTGTGCGAAAGCGTGATCCTGCACAGCGACCCGGCGCGCTTTGGGCTGCTCTACCGCATTTTGTGGCGCCTGGCGCATGAGCCCGGGCTGCGGCACGATCCGCTGGATGCCGACATCGTCAAGGCCGGGAACCTGGCGCAAGCCGTGCGCCGCGACATGCACAAGATGAAGGCTTTCGTGCGTTTTCGAACGGTGCAGGACGACATCTTCCGCACGCACCCCGAAGGCGGGCCGCTGCATGTGGCCTGGTTCGAGCCCGAGCATCACATCGTCGAGGCCATCGCGCCGTTCTTTGCGCGCCGCTTCGCCCAGATGCGCTGGGCCATCCTGACGCCCGAGCGCAGCGCCGAGTGGGACTGCGTGCGGCCGCGCCTGCGGGGCGTGCTTCCGACCTCGCGCCGCACCGGCTGCGGCCCGGGCGATGCAGTGGCCTTGCCGTCCCCCACGGCGCCGGACGGCCTGGCGCTGGCTGGCGCCAGCCAGGGCGAGCTGCGCTTCGGTCCGGGCGCCCAAAAAAGCGATGCGCCGCCGGCCGATGCGGGCGAGCAGCTCTGGCTGACGTATTACCAGAACACCTTCAACCCGGCACGCCTGAAATTTCGCACGATGCAAAAGGAAATGCCGCGCAAGTACTGGCGCAACCTGCCAGAGGCCGTGCTGATTTCCCCGCTGGCCGCGGCGGCGAACGAGCGCAGCCTGCGCATGGTGGCGCAGCCCGCGACGCAGACCCTGCGCCGGCTGCCGTTGGCAGGCGTTGCAACGCGGCCGGAGGAGGGCGAGGGCGAGGGCCGGCAGGCAGTGTCCTCGCTTGCGATGCTGCAGGACGCCACCGGCCGCTGCCGCGACTGCCCGATCGGCGAGCAGGCCACCCGCTTGGTCTGCGGCGAAGGCCCGCATACGGCACAAATGATGTTTGTCGGCGAACAGCCGGGCGACCAAGAAGACCTGGCCGGCCGCCCTTTTATCGGCCCGGCCGGGCAATTGCTGGACCGGGCGCTGCGCGAACTGGGCATTGCCCGGCACGACGTTTTTCTCACCAACGCGGTCAAGCATTTCAAGTTCGAGCTGCGCGGCCAGCGCCGCATCCACAAAACCCCGTCGCTCCGCGAGGCGGCCGCCTGCCTGCACTGGCTCGACGATGAAATCAGGCTGGTGCGGCCCCAGGTGCTGGTGGCGCTCGGCGCGACCGCGGCGCGCGCGCTGATGGGCGGCGAAGCCGTGCCCGTCATGGCCAAACGCGGCCAGTGGCTGCAACGCGCGGATGGGCGCCGGGTGCTGGTCACGTTGCACCCGGCAGCGCTGCTGCGCCTCCCCCCCGAGGAGCAGGCCAGCGCCTATGCGGCCTGGCTGGCCGACCTGTCAGCACTCAAAAAACTATCAATTTAATAGCTGACTGCGCTGATGGGCATTGGGTTAGAGCCCTTTTTCCTTAAGATTTCGTATCATCAGCGAGGGCTGGACAGCCTGATTCCGAAACCGGCTGCGCCACCAGTTCCATGAGCCCGGTCTATGCATCGTGCGCCCGGGTGAACTTCCAACCCGGCAGCAGTCCCAGCACGATTTCGGCCGTGGTGCGCACGGTGCAACCCGGCATGACATGGCCACCGCACAGGCGGCCCCGCGCATCGGCAACGCTGGCATGCAGGTGCGGGCCGTCCAGGCTCAGTGTGCCCGACAGCGTGATCAGCTCCAGCGGTTCGTCCAGCACATCGCCCTGCGGTTGCGCCGCATGGCGCAGCACGGCCTGCGACAGGCTGCCCACGGCCGAAAGAACGCAGGCGGCTTGATGGCCCTGGGTCCGCAGTTGCTTGAAAGCCGATTGCAGCGCGGCGCGCACATCGTCGCCGGGCTGCAGCCTGAGGACGTGAAGGATCAGCGTGTGATGCATGGATTCGCTCCAGCTGTGGCGCAAGCGCCGTAGGAATTTTGCAGAAAAGCCCGATTCAAGGCAATTGCATAAGCCCGCAAGCCCGTCAAGCCGCCACCAGCCGCAGATGCGTGATTTCCGAAGGCGACCCAAAGCGGTTGGGCGGCCCCAGTAGCCCGTTCCCCGGCTGGTGTACATCCACAGGCCGCCCTATTTGCGCAACCCCGCCGTGAACGGCTGCTGAAACCGAACGAACAGGTTCCATGGCTAAAACTGCCCGCAATGTGGCGGGCCAGCAAACCCAGCGGCACGGCCAGCGCGCAAGGGGCCAGCATGCCGGCCAGCCCAGCCGCCGCGGCAGGCCACGCCCCGACACCCCGGCAGCAGGCGCAGCGCCAGGTAGGCATGCAGCAGGGCACTCAGCCCGCTCAGTGTTAAAACTTGCGCCAAGTTCCGGGATAATGTCCCGTTTTGTTGTCAACATTTTTAGATGGGCGCAATTTGTATGCATTCAATGCCTGACGCCGTGCAAGCGCCGAGTCGTTGTCCTGTCCGGCTGAGCGTCAGCCCCGGGCGGGACCGCCGCTGGCCCGCTTCCTTTTGTCAACCCAGCCGCGTGCGCCCATGACTGTTGCCACCTTGACCACCTTTGAAATCAAAAGCGCCAATTTCCCCCTGGTCGCACTGCTGCTCAAGTCCACCGATCTGGCCGCCCTGGCGCGGGAAATGACGCAGCGCTTTGGCGACATTCCCGACTTTTTCGACAACGACGCGCTGGTCATCGACCTGACACCGCTGCAGCAGGCAGACCCGGCCGATGCACCCGCGATTGATTTTCAGGCGCTGGTGGAACTGCTGGGCAGCTACCGGCTGGTGCCGATCGCCGTCAAGGGCGGCAACGCCGACCAGATGGCCGCCGCCCAGCAGGCCGGCCTGCTGCCTGGGCATGAGGCCCACCTGTTGACACCCCGGCCCGCGCCCGTGTCGGCGGCTTCTGCCGAACAGCCGGCGCTGCACCAGCACCAGCAGCAGCTCCATGCCGCCCCCCTGGGCGCCCTGGTCATCGACAAGCCCTTGCGTTCGGGCCAGCAGGTGTATGCCCGGGGCCGCGACCTGGTCGTGCTGGCCATGGTCAACGCCGGCGCCGAAGTGATTGCCGACGGCCACATCCATGTCTACGCACCGCTGCGCGGCCGGGCGATCGCCGGCGCGCGGGGCAATACCGAGGCGCGCATTTTCGCGCTGGCGCTCGAGGCCGAGCTGCTGTCGATTGCCGGCATCTACCGCACCAGCGAAAATCCGCTGCCGCCCGAGGTGGCGGGCCATCCGACGCAGGTGCGCCTGGTCGGCGGGCCCGACGGCGAAAAGCTGGTCATGACCCCGATGCAATGAAACAGCTGGCAGACCCCATCCTCTCCATGCCGTGCGGTGCCCTGCCGTTGACGGGGCTGAAGGGCGCCGAGAGCGGGGGATTCACCGGCTGCAGGGTTTTTACTTCGTTTACCGCAATCACACGTTTTCCTCTGTTTTCATTCCCGGTCCGGCAGCGTTTGATGCATGATCCCGCATTGGCCTGCGGCTGACCTGGCTGGCTTACCTCCGTTTTCAAAAGGACTTTTTCGAATGGCAAAAATCATTGTGGTCACCTCCGGCAAAGGCGGCGTGGGCAAAACCACCACCAGCGCCAGCTTTTCCACTGGCCTGGCCTTGCGTGGCCACAAAACCGCTGTGATCGACTTTGACGTGGGCCTGCGCAACCTGGACCTGATCATGGGCTGCGAGCGCCGCGTGGTGTATGACCTGATCAACGTGATCCAGGGCGAGGCCACCCTCAACCAGGCCCTGATCAAGGACAAGCAGTGCCCCGACCTGTACGTGCTGGCCGCCTCGCAGACGCGCGACAAGGATGCGCTCACCATCGAAGGCGTCAAGAAGGTCCTCGACGACCTGGCCGCGATGGATTTTGAATACATCATCTGCGACTCGCCCGCCGGCATTGAAACCGGTGCGCTGATGGCGATGCACTTTGCCGACGAGGCCCTGGTGGTGACCAACCCCGAGGTGTCGTCGGTGCGCGATTCGGACCGCATCCTGGGCATGCTGTCGAGCAAGACCCAGCGCGCCATCGACGGGGGCGAGCCGATCAAGGAGCACTTGCTCATCACCCGCTACAACCCGAGCCGGGTCGACCAGGGCCAGATGCTGTCCCTCGAAGACATCCAGGACATCCTGCGCATCAAGCTGATCGGCGTCATTCCCGAATCCGAGTCGGTGCTGCAGGCCTCCAACCAGGGCGTGCCGGCCGTGCACATGCAGGGCAGCGACGTGTCCGAGGCCTACAAGGACGTGATCGACCGTTTCCTGGGCCAAGACAAACCGATGCGCTTCATCGAAGCCCAGAAACCCAGCTTTTTCAAACGCCTGTTTGGGGGGAAGTAAAAAGCCATGGCCTCATTTTTCTCGTTCCTGCTTGGTGAAAAGAAGAAAACAGCTTCTGTCGCCAAGGAGCGGCTCCAGATCATCCTGGCGCACGAGCGTTCGGGGCGCAGCAGCCACGAGCCCGACTACCTGCCGGCCCTTCAGCGCGACCTGATCGCGGTCATCGCCAAGTACATCCACATCAACCCGGACGACATCAAGCTCAGCCTGGACCGCCAGGACAACCTGGATGTGCTGGAAGTCAAGATCGAACTGCCGGACAAGTAATTTCGCCTGCGGGTTCCCTGACAGCTGTCGCTATTTTTTTGATAGCTGCTTGCGCCCGCTCCACCTGCGCCAGGGCTATTTTTGTTGTTGAACAAGGAAAGCGGCATTCGTCCAACGGCCGATGCCGCTTTTTACAGGCTTTTAGCCGCTAACCAGGCCATGTTCTCGGCCAGCTCTGCTGCTGCAGCGGCATGCGTTTCTCCCCCGCGCAGGGGTTTTCTCATTTCGGCCACAGGGCCGTTGCAGCCCTGTAAGGGCAGCGTTGCGCTCGTTCAAGCGCCGCATTGCCGCTGGCGGCCGATTTGCCGGCCGCCCTCACACCGGTATTGCCACCCAGCCCAGCACCCCTTGGCCAAGCCCTAATGCCAGTCGCTGCCGCTGCCCCCACCCCCGGCGCCGCCCTTGCGCGCCCTGACCTGGTTGGTGCTGCCCACATGGCTTTCCCGGTCGTGCCGGCTTTCGGGCGTGCGTTGACCTTCATTTTTCTGGGTCGGCGCCTGCCTCCCCATCTTGTTGGTGTCGTTGTCCACCTTGCCGCCGCTGCCTTCGGCCGTGGGCTTGGGTTTTTCTGAACCTGCTGACTTCTGCTTTCTGCTCATGATGTTGGCTCCTGAAATTGCGCGTTAACCTTCAACATTTCGCGACGTGCCCGGCTGCGCCAAATTGCGGTGCATCTCGGCCACCGCTTCCGATGGCATCACCTTGGCCATTGCCACCTGCAACTTGTTCTTCAGCCCTGCCACCACATCGGGCTGGCCGCTCATCATGGCCGAAAAGCCCGCTTTCGCCACCTCGGCCGGGTCGGCCATCGCTGCCTCGTCCGTGCCCACCCGGGTGTCGAGCATGTCGGCGCGGATGAAAAATTCGGTGTCGGTGGGGCCGGGCATCAAGCACGTCACCGTCACGCCAGAGTCCTTCAGCTCGTTGCGCAGCGCGGCTGCAAAGGAGTCTATGAACGCTTTGCTGCCGTTGTAGGCCGCTTGAAACGCGCCCGGCATGAAACCCGCGATCGAGCCGGTGATGAGGATGCGCCCCCGGCGACGGGCGCGCATGGCTGGCGCGATGCGGTGGATCAGGTAGAGCGTGCCGGTGACATTGGTGTCGATCACATGCGCAATCTCGTCAAAGTCCTGCTCCAGAAAGCTTCGGCCCAGGCCATGCCCGGCATTGGCCAGCAAGGCCTCGACGTCCCTTCCTGCAAGCGCCGCGCACAACCGGTCCACCCCTGCGCGGCTGGCCAGGTCGGCCTGCACCATCTCCACCTGAGCGCCCAGGGCGCGAAAGTCGCCTGCCGCTTCCTCCAGCGGCTGGTCGGCGGCCACCAGCAGATCAAATCCGTTCTGGGCGCAGCATTTGGCCAGGTTGTAGCCGATGCCCGAAGAGGCGCCGGTGACGATGGCCAGGGGACGCGAGTTTGAAGGCATGGCAGCTTCTCCATCACCACATTGATGCCGGTTAAAGGCCGTTGCCTTGCCGACGCATGGTGCTATTTTGAAAAGGCCTGATGACCTCATTTGTCGGACAGCGCCGCATGCGCAGGCACGACTGGATCGAAGGACGCCATGCGGCGTGCGCTACGGTTGAGCCAATGAAGCCGTGAATGCGCCGCTACGGGGCGCATGGTGATGGCCATTCACACGGCAGATTTTTAGCGTTTTAGTGCTCCAGCGCATGCTGCACGCGCGCAGTCAGCTATTAATTAATAGCTAACAGACTGCTGGGCTTGCATGTCTGGCGATGAAGGTGGGCAAAGACGCCTTGGCACAGCGTTGCAGGGCCAGCAGCAGCGCGGAGTCAGGCCGCGCAACCCGATGGCGGGTTTGCAGGTCATGCTGGATCTGGCCCAGCAAGCCGACGGCCATTTCGGCATCGGCCAGCGCCCGGTGGGCCCGGCCGGCGCGTGGCAGGCGGTGGTAATCGATCAGCGAGCCCAGCTTGTGGTTGGGCGCCTGCGGATACAGGCGGCGCGACAGCAGCAGGGTGCAGATGAAGGGCTGGGGCGCCTCCAGCCCGGCGCGGGCCAGTTCAGCCTGCCAGAATTTGCGGTCGAACGCTGCGTTGTGCGCCACGAGGGGCGCAGCGCCTACAAACCGGCTGGCCTCGGCCATCACCTCGCCCGCCTCGGGCGCATTGGCAATCATCGCGTTGGTGATGCCCGTCAGCTGGGTGATGAAGGGCGGAATGTGCAAGCCGGCATTCATCAGGCTCTGAAAGCGGTCGACGACCTTGCCGGCTTCAAGCAAAACGATCGCCACTTCGGTGGCGCGATCACCGCAGTTGGGGGAAATACCCGTTGTTTCAAAGTCGATAACGGCAGTAAGGGTGATGGTTGCAGTTGCCTCAAGCCGAACGCCCTGGCGCGGTGATTACTCCAAACCCGCTCAAACGTCAATATTCCCGGCGCGCAAGGCATTTTGCTCGATGAATTCGCGGCGTGGCTCAACCTCGTCGCCCATCAGCATGGTGAACACCCGATCGGCCTCGATCGCGTCGTCGATCTGCACGCGTAGCAGGCGGCGCACTTTGGGGTCCATGGTGGTTTCCCACAACTGGGCCGGGTTCATCTCGCCCAAGCCCTTATAGCGCTGGCGGGCGGTGGCATGTTCGGCCTGGCCGATGAGCCAGCGCATCGCCTGGCGGAAGTCGCTGATTTTTTCTTCCTTGCGCCGCTCGCCTTCGCCGCGCATGGCCTTGGCGCCAGGGCCGATCAGGTCGCGGAAGGCACTGGCGGCCTCGGCCAGGGCGGCGTAGTCGGCGCCGACCACGAAATCCTGCGTCAGCACGCTGCTTTTGACATTGCCGTGGTGGCGGCGGCTGATGCGCAGGATCGGCTTGTCGGTGCGCACGTCGAACTCGCCCGCCACGTCGGCCGGCGCGCCAGTCGTGTTCAGCTCGCGCAGCTTGGCCTGCAGAAGGGCAGCGGACGCTTCGGCATCGACCAGCGTGTCCAAATTGAGGGACACGCCGTCGGCAATCGCGCGCAGCGCCTCGGCATCCATGAAGCCCATCAGGCGGTGGATGACCGACTCGGCATGCTGGTGCTTGCGGGCCAGGTCGGCCAGCGCCTCGCCGGTCAGCACCTCGTTTTCATCGGCGCCGGTCTGCACCGACGCATCTTTGAGCGCAATGCGCAGCAGGAAGCCGTCAAGCGCCGCGGTGTCTTTGAGGTACTGCTCTTCCTTGCCGGCCTTGACGCGGTACAGCGGCGGCTGGGCAATGTAGATGTGGCCGCGCTCGACCAGTTCGGGCATCTGGCGGTAAAAGAAGGTCAGCAGCAGCGTGCGGATGTGGGCGCCGTCCACGTCGGCGTCGGTCATGATGATGATGCGGTGGTAGCGCAGCTTGGCGACGTTGAAATCGTCCACGCCCACCGTTCCGCCCACGCCGCCGCCCTTGCCGATGCCGGTGCCTAAAGCGGTGATCAAAATCAGGATTTCGTTGCTGGTCAGCAGCTTTTCATAGCGTGCTTTCTCGACATTCAAAATTTTTCCGCGCAACGGCAGGATCGCTTGGAACTTGCGGTCCCGGCCCTGCTTGGCCGAGCCGCCGGCCGAGTCGCCCTCGACCAGGTAGATCTCGCACATCGCCGGGTCTTTTTCCTGGCAGTCGGCCAGCTTGCCGGGCAGGCCCATGCCGTCGAGCACGCCCTTGCGGCGCGTCATGTCGCGCGCCTTGCGGGCCGCTTCCCGGGCACGGGCGGCCTCGATGATCTTGCCGACGATGATCTTGGCGTCGTTCGGGCGCTCTTGCAGGTAGTCGTGCAGCAACCGGCTGACGATGTCCTCGACCGGGCCGCGCACTTCGCTGGACACCAGCTTGTCCTTGGTCTGGCTCGAGAACTTTGGCTCGGGCACCTTCACGCTCAGCACGCAGCACAGGCCTTCGCGCATGTCGTCGCCGGTGACCTCGACCTTGGCTTTTTTCGCCACTTCGCTGTCGTCGATGTACTTGTTGATGACGCGCGTCATCGCGGCGCGCAGGCCGGTCAGGTGGGTGCCGCCGTCGCGCTGCGGAATGTTGTTGGTGAAGCAGAGGACCTGCTCGTTGTAGCCGCTGTTCCACTGCATCGCCACTTCAACGCCGATGTTGGTGTTCTGGTCGCTTTGCCTGTCACCCATCGCGTGGAAGACGTTCGGGTGCAGCACCGTCTTTCCCTTGTTGATGTAGGCGACAAAGCCCTTCACGCCGCCGGCACCCGAGAAGTCTTCGGACTTGCCCGATCGCTCGTCCAGCAGCTTGATCTGCACGCCGTTGTTCAGGAACGAGAGCTCGCGCAGCCGCTTGCTGAGGATCTCGTAGTGGAAGTCGTTGTTCTCCTTGAAGATGTC
>JAQGLT010000067.1 GCA_028292745.1 Polaromonas sp.
CGGGTCAACGCGCGCGGCCATTGGCTCCACGCTCTTGCGGGACAAGGGCAGCATCAGGCCAGTGCAATAGCTGCTCAATCCTGCGTGCCGGTCAGCATGACCCAGTCCTTGGGCCAGGTGCGCCATGTAATGCTCGAACTCCTTGGATAATTCCATCATGCCTCCTGTCAGGATCAATGACGTTCGTATCATGCCCTGTTTTGTGACACAGTAAGATTAGGGCAGGGCATTAACTGTTGGGTCTGGAAACGCGGTTCAAAACCGTTTATTGGCTTGAAAGAGGACTTGTTCCTGTTCCGAAAAAGCACTTCGATAAATGAAGGCTTCCAGGAGGGTGGGCGCGTTGCTTCCCAAGCTATCGGAAAAACGGCTCATCAACTGAATTGTTCATGGCGTGGCGGTGGCGCTGCCGCGCTATTTGAATTGCTGCCTTCTTTTTTGTCATATCGAAGCGCGGAAATCTTCGTTGGGATTTGCAGGCAAGGTTCATACGATGACCTTTCCCTTGCAACAGCCTACCGGCGAAGACCCATGAACAAACTACCCATCGCAAAATCGCTCGCACTCGCTGCAGGTCTCTTCCTTGGCATCACTGCTGCTGGCGTTTCTCTGGCCCAGCAGGGTACCTGGAAGCCTCAAGGTACTGTCGAGTATGTGATTCCCGGCGGCGCCGGCGCAGCGCTTGACTTTTCCGCCAGGAAGCTCGCGCAGCTGCTGGAAAAGCACCAGTTTGCGCAAAACGTGGTGGTGCAAAACAAGCCCGGCGGCTACGGTTTGCTCGCGCTGGCTCCCTTGCAGAGCAACCCCAAAAGTCCGAACTACCTGTACACCGTCACGTCGGGCCTTAACTTTGCGCATGCGCAAGGCGCCATCAGCACCTCGACCAAGGACTTCACGCCGGTGGTGACGCTGTTCAAGGACAACTTCTCGCTTGCTGTGCCGTCTGACTCCAAGCTCAAGACCGCCAAAGACTTTGTCGAGCTACTCAAGCGGTCGCCTGAAAGCGTTGCCATAGCCATTGGCACGGCCATTGGCGGCACGCTCGATGTATCGCTTTCCTACACACTGCGCCAAGCCGGCGTCGATACCACCCGGCTGCGATTTATTCCCTACAAGTCATCGGCCGAATCGTTCAACGCCTTGCTTGGCGGGCATGTCGATGCCGTTTATTCTTCCACGCCCAACTTGGTGCCGCACCTGCCCGGCGGCAAAGTCAGGGGATTGGCGATTGCATCCGAGGAGCGCCTGGGCACTGACCTGGCCACCATCCCGACGTGGAAAGAGTTGGGCTACGCGACCTTTCCCCAACCCATCCGAGGCATTCTGGCTGCCAGAGACATTACTAAAGAGCAGCAGCAATACTGGGAAAACGCGTTCCGGGCGATCACCAGTACGCCCGAGTGGAAAGAGCATCTGGCTAAAAACCACTGGACGCCCTTTTTCCTCGGGGCTCGCGAGAGTGTGGTGTTTTACCAGAAGGAGTACCAGCAAGTGCAGATCGTGCTGAGCGAGCTGGGCTACACCACGCAGCCGCCCAAACTGAGCCAAAAATAATTCACCCAGGAGAAACACCCATGTCCGTTGCCGATATCACTTCGCTTTCTCAACAGCGTGCCGCTCCCAGGATAGACACGCTGGGAAGCACTCCTGCCTCAGCGCTGTACAGCGCCCGCCTGTGCGAGGGCGACCCGTCCCTGAAGGTGCAGCCGCTGTCGGCCCACATCGGCGCGGAAATTTCCGGCCTCGATCTGCGAAAAAAGCTGAACACAGCGCAAATTGCCACTGTTGCCCGTGCCTTGCATCAGTGGAAGGTGGTGTTCTTCAGGGACCAGCACCTGGACCACAGCCAGCACATCGCGTTTGCCCGCCAGTTTGGCGACTTGACGGTCGGCCATCCGGTGTTCGGCCATGTCGAGGGATACCCGGAAATCTGGAAATCTATTCGGTCGGCAAACACCGCCAAAGCGACCGGCAAAAGGGCCAGACCGAAAGGCGCCCCTGGACGGGGTGGCATACCGATGTCACGGCCGCGGTGAATCCACCGACTGCCTCCATCCTGCGCGGCGTTGAGATTCCGCCTTACGGGGGAGATACCCAGTGGACCAACCTGGCCGCTGCCTATAACGCGCTCTCAGCGCCGCTCAAGGCATTTGTTCAAACGCTGTGGGGCGAGCACCGCTTCGCCCCGCCGGAAGGCAGCGCCGCCTCCCAGCTGTTCATCGACAAAGTGACCAAGGCCAGCCTGGTCAGCCTGCACCCGCTGGTCAGGGTTCACCCCGTCACTAAGGAAAAGCTGCTGTTTGTCAGTCCCGGCTTTCTCAAATCCATCGCCCAGGTGACGCCGCGTGAAAGCCGGGTGCTGCTCGAGTTGCTGTTCGAGCATGTGACCCGCTCGGAATTCACTGTGCGCTTCAAATGGCAGCCGGGCAGCATCGCGTTCTGGGACAACCGCGCCACCGCGCACCTGGCGCCCACTGACATCTTTGACCTCGACTTTGATCGCCAGCTGTACCGCGTCACGCTGGTGGGCGAAGTGCCGCAGAACGTGCAGGGAGAAAAATCCAAGCTTCTCGATGGGGATCCCTTGCTGGCGTTTCACTCGGCAGCTTATTGATTTGCCATTGCAATTGGCACGCCATAAGGTGCTCCCTACCGCTAAGAAGCCGACGCATGCATTTACTGGCGAGTCGGCGATAACCTAGAGCGAATTTCAAGCTAATCAAAGGCAAAGGATATTTTCGACCAGCGAGCTATCTAAGCTTGGTCCTCGCAAAGTAATGGTGCACTCATGGCCGCTCCGTATTCGTTGGATTTACGCCGTAAAGTCGTTCAGGCATGCAAACGTCACAGGCACTCGCAACGTGCGATAGCCGAGTTTTTCGGCGTTAGCCTGTCGTTTGTGGAGGGTCTGCTACGCCGGGTGCGCCGCAGTGGAGAGTTGGTGCCGCCCCGGCGCTGTCCCGGGCCGCAGGCGCGGATAGACCCCATGGATTGCTTGCGGCTGGAGCGCTGGCTTCAAGAGCAGCCCGACCTGACGCTGGCCGAGCTGGCCGAGCGGCTGCAGTCCGAAGGCGGTCCGGCAGTGAGTACGCCGACTTTGTGCCGCACGCTACAGCGCCTGGGCCTGCGCCGAAAAAAAAGACCATACACGCCACCGAGCGGGACACAGCGCAGGTACATCAGGCACGCGGTCAATATCAGCAAGACATTGCCCGGCTTGCCCCCACACGGCTGAAGTTTGTCGACGAATCGGGCGTCAACATCGCGATGACGCGCCGCTATGGGCGCGCCAAGCGCGGCCGGCGTGTCCATGATGCGGTACCGAAAAACTGGGGGCGCAACGTAACGGTGCTTGGCTCGCTCTCGTGCCATGGCCTTGAAGCGGTGATTGAGCCGTCGAGGGCGCCACCGATGCAGCCGTTTTTCGCGCTTATGTCAACCAGGTTTTGGCGCCTACTTTGCAGCCGGGCGATGTGGTGGTGATGGACAACTTGGGCGCGCACAAGGTGGATGGCATCCGCAGCGCCATCGAAGCCAGGGGCGCGACCCTGGTGTATCTGCCACCCTACTCACCGGATTACTCACCCATCGAGCCATGCTGGTCCAAACTCAAAACCTGCCTGCGCGCCATCAAGGCCCGCACCCGCGACGCGCTCGATGAGGCACTTGCGCAGGTCATTGACACGGTGACCGCCTCCGATGCGAAAGGATGGTTCACCCATTGCGGCTATGCCTTTCACTAATCTGAAATCCGCTCTAATTACCTTGCGGCAATCGCAATCGTCAAGCTACGCTGCGCAATGTCCTGGCTGCAGCCACCATGTTGGTCAGCGCAGGAACCACCTCGGTCCACTGGCGCGTCTTCAACCCACAGTCCGGATTCACCCACAGTCGTCCGGCCGGAATGCGCTCGGCGGCCTTCTTCATCAACTGCACGATGTGTTCCTGTGTCGGAATATTGGGTGAATGGATGTCGTAGACGCCGGGACCGATCTCGTTGGGATAACTGAAGTCGTCGAACGCATCGAGCAATTCCATGTCCGAACGAGAGGTTTCGATGGTGATTACGTCGGCATCCATTTCGGCGATTGACGCGATGATGTCGTTGAACTCCGAATAGCACATGTGGGTGTGGATTTGCGTTTCATCATGAACGCCGTTAGCTGTGATGCGGAAGGATTCGATGGCCCAGTCCAGGTAATCCTTCCACTGCGCCTTGCGCAGCGGCAAGCCTTCGCGCAGGGCCGCTTCGTCGATCTGAATCACACTGACACCGGCCTTTTCCAAGTCCAGCACCTCCTGGCGGATCGCCAACGCTAGTTGCTTGCAGGACGCCGAACGCGGCTGGTCGTCGCGCACGAACGACCAGTTCAGGATTGTGACTGGACCGGTCAGCATGCCCTTCATAGGTTTGGCCGTCAGCGACTGTGCATACTGGATCCATTCTACCGTCATCGCTTTGGGTCTGGTGATGTCGCCGAACAAGATAGGCGGCTTCACACAGCGCGATCCATAAGACTGCACCCAGCCGAACTGGCTGAACGCGTAGCCTTCGAGCTGCTCGCCAAAGTACTCCACCATGTCGTTGCGTTCGGCCTCACCGTGCACCAGCACATCCAGGCCCAAAGCCTCCTGTTCAAGCACGCTGCGGGCAATCTCGGCCTGCATCGCCGCCTTGTAGCCAGCCTCATCCAGCGAGCCAGTCTTGAACTGGCTGCGCGCATGGCGGATCTCCGCGGTCTGGGGGAATGAGCCGATGGTGGTGGTTGGGAACGCCGGCAACTTCAGACGCGCGGCCTGAACGGGCGCGCGCAGGGCATAGCCGCTCTTGCGTCGGCCGAGGGTGCCATCGAGTTTGGCAAGAGCTGCCTTCACCGTCGGGTTGTGGACACGAGGCGAAGCATGGCGTGCGGCGACCGCGCGCTGGTTTTCCGCCAGTGCGTCCTTGACCGCATTGCGTCCCTGATTGAGGGCGGTGGCAAGCACCTTCAGTTCGTCCAGCTTCTGAAGCGCATAAGCCAGCCACGACTTGATTTCCCCATCCAGCTTGACTTCGCTGTTCAGATCGACAGGCACGTGCAGTAGCGAGCAGGTAGGCGCAATCCACAGCTTTTCTCCCAGTCGTTCCGCGATCGGCTCGATCCAGTCTAGTACCGCGCTCAGGTCGGTCTTCCAGATGTTGCGGCCGTTTATCACGCCCAGCGACAGCACCTTGTGTGACGGCAGCAGGTTCAACAACGGTGCAACATCCTCGCGTCCGTTGATGGCGTCGATGTGTAGGCCCGCGACCGGCAAGTTGGCGGCGAGGTAACCGTTTTCCAGCAGCTGTCCGAAGTAGGTGGCCAGCAACAGCTTGACGCTGCAGCTCTTGAGCTGGTGGTAGGCAGTATTGAACGCATGCTGCCAATCGGCATCGAGTTCAGTGACCAACAAAGGCTCGTCGATCTGTACCCATTCCACGCCCTGCGCAGCGAGGGTGTCCAGCAGTTCGGTGTATACGGCCAGCAGGCGCGGCAGCAGCGCCAACTTGTCCGAGCCGTCCTTAGCCTTGCCGATAGCCAAGTAGGTGACGGGGCCAACCAGCACGGGCTTGGCCATCACGCCTTGCGCTTTAGCTTCAGCTAGTTGCTCCAGTAGGCGCGAAGCATCCAGCTTGAACTCAGTTTGCGCATTGAACTCCGGCACGATGTAGTGGTAATTGGTGTCGAACCACTTGGTCATCTCGCCGGCGGCTACGCCGCCGCAGCAAGCTGCGTGGTGTTCGGCCCCCTCGGCCGAGCGGCCGCGTGCGACGCGGAAATAGTTGTCCAGCGCATCGCCGTGGAAGTCGCGCACGCGCTCGGGAAGGTTGCCAAGCGTGAAGCTCAAGTCGAGCACTTGGTCGTAGAAGGCGAAATCGCCAACCGGAGTTAGGTCGAGGGCAGATTGCTGCGCCCAGTGGCGGCTGCGTAGCTGGACGCCAAGCGCCTTGAGTTCGTCGCGAGTGGATTCGCCCTTCCAGTAGGACTCCAGGGCGAACTTGAGTTCGCGCTTGGCGCCGATGCGGGGAAAGCCGAGGTTGTGCGTGATAGCCATGTGATCTTTTCCTTTGAATGGGAGTGATCGTAGGGAAGGTGACCTATGAAGTAAAATGGTCTTATTTCAACAATCTATGAGTGAGATTCATTGACCATGCTGGAGCGGGCGCATCTTTCCATCGTTCGGGAGGTCGATAAGCTGGGCTCCCTCACCGCCGCCGCCGATGTGCTGTGCCTGACCCAATCTGCCCTCAGCCACACGATCAAGAAACTGGAGACACAGTTGGGTACGGACATCTGGTTGCGTGAGGGCCGCAGCCTGCGCCTGACCCAGGCAGGCCAGTACTTGCTGGCGCTGGCCAACCGTGTGCTGCCGCAACTGGAAGTGGCGCAAGAACGCATGCGCCAGTTCGCAAAGGGCGAGCGCGGTACGTTACGCATCGGCATGGAATGCCACCCGTGCTACCAGTGGCTGCTTAAGGTGGTGTCGCCATACCTTGCGAGCTGGCCGGACGTGGACGTGGACGTAAAGCAGAAATTCCAGTTCGGCGGCATCGGCGCGCTATTCGCCTACGAGATCGATCTGCTCGTGACGCCCGACCCGCTGTACAAACCCGGATTGCGCTTCGAGCCAGTGTTCGACTATGAGCAGGTGCTGGTGGTCGCTGGCGGCCACGCGCTCGCCAAGTCTCCCTACGTCAAGCCGAAGCAATTGGAAGACGAGGTGCTGATCACCTACCCTGTGGCCATCGAGCGCCTGGACATCTACAACCAGTTCCTGCTGCCGGTCGGCGTCACGCCCAAACGACACAAGACCATCGAGACCACCGACATCATGTTGCAGATGGTGGCCAGCGGCCGCGGCGTTGCCGCGCTGCCGCGCTGGCTGGCGCTGGAGTACGCGGACAAGATGGATGTGGTGCCGGTGCGCTTGGGCGCGCGCGGCATTTCCAAGCAGATTTTTCTCGGCGCCCGGGAGGCGGAGACAGGTATCGACTATCTCAAGGCCTTCATTGACCTGGCGTGTCTATCCTCGGGCTTGGCCGCACAGGAAAGAACCCGATGACCACTACGACCGAACGCCAGCCACCGCCTTTGCCGGGCGGCGACAGCAAGGTGCTTTTGCACTCATGCTGCGCGCCGTGCCCGGGCGAGGTTATAGAGGCCATGCAGGCCAGCGGCATCGACTTCACGATCTTCTTCTATAACCCGAACATCCATCCGCTCAAGGAGTACGAACTGCGCAAGAACGAGAACATCCGCGTCGCGCGGCTCATGCTTTCCACGCCGTCGGCGATCATCAGGCCCGCCTCGCCCGACCGGATGGCGCGCGCGGCCGTGCCCAGCGCATCCAGGCTGGAGCCGCACAGGCGGTTCATGGAGGCGCCGGGCACTTCGAGCGGCAGTCCGGCAAACAGGCTGCTCATCGTAGCGGCCGAAGGGCGTGCGGATGGCGTCGCAAATAATGGCTTGGATGATCGTCATGGTCATATGGGGGAGTAAGGAAAATTAGGGATTTAACAGGACAGACAGATCGCCCAGCACAAAACCATGGCCTGATGCATGGGCGAGGCGCTGCAGGTCCTGCGCCAGTTGCGCCGGGTCCTGCTGACGGGCCCAGAACACCGGGCCGCCTTCCAAGCGCGCAAAACCGTAGCCCTGCACCAGCACCACGTCGATGTCGCTGGGACGGCTGGCCCGCCTTCGGCCAGCAGCAGCGCCGCCTCGTTGACCATGGTCAGCAGGTCGCGACGCTGAATTTCCTTGGCGTCCAGGGTGTGGCGGGTGATAGGAGGTGTTGGTGGCCAGCACCGCCCCTGGCCGCGCATGGGCATCGATTTTCCGGAAGACGTTCTGCTTGACCGCCATGTCCTCGAACACCGCCTCGATGACCAGGTCGGCCCGGTCAAGCAGCGCCCAGTCGGTAGTCGGACTCAGGCGCGCCTGGCTGGCTGCGGCCACGGCAGCCTTCATCTTGCCTGCCGTGATGCTGCTTTGGTAATGCTCGGCCACGCGCTGCTGGCCGCGCTGCAGGGCCGCCTCGTCCTGCTCGAGCACAATCACGTTGAGCCCGACGTCCAGCGCGCAAATGGCAATGCCAGCGTCCATGGTGCCGACGCCAATCACGGCGATGGTCTCTACCGGGCGGGGGCGGCCTGCAGCGCTTCTGGCAGCTTGGCCGCCTCGCGTTCGGCGAAGAACTGGTGACGTAGCGCATACGCCTCGGCTGACACGCGCAGCTGCTGGAACACCACCCGTTCCCGCGCCAGCCCTTCGTCCATGGGCGATCTAGCAGCACGCTTGACAGCCTGAATGTCTGCCAGCACGGCCGGCCGGCGTTTGCCGGCGCGCAGGGTGGTCTGCTCGGTTTTTTCAATGGCCGCGACGTCTTCGGGCGCGACCGACTCTTCGCGAATACGGCACTTGCGCCCCGCCAGCTTCTGCACCAGCGCCATCGCATGGGTCTGCAAGTCGCTGGCAACGACTTCATCGACCAGCCGCAACGCCAGCGCCTTATCCGCCGTGATGCGTTCGCCGCTGCAGATCGTCTGGATGGCGCGGCTGGCGCTGGATGCGGCCCGCGCCGGGAACCATGCCCAGGGTGACTTCGGGCAAGCCCAGCAGCGTGCCGCCAGCGCGATGCGGGCATCGCAGGCCAGCGTCAGTTCCATGCCGTCTCCGAGCGCCGCGCCGTGCAGCGCGGCCACCACGGGCTTGCCGCAGGATTCAATCTGGGCGATGACGTTGGGCATCTGAGGGTCTTGCAGCGGCTGGCCGAATTCGCGCAGGTCCGAGCCGGCCACAAAGGTAGTGCCGCCGATGATGACGCCCGCAACCAAGCCAGCTTGGGTCTTTAGCACTACTCTGCCAAGTAAAAGCGTAGACTTTCTGAACATGGCTATCTGGAGGGCTCTTCATGGAAACCGTGATTCCTATCAGAACCAATTGGCCTGAAGATTTTCAAGAATGGCTCCAGCCGTTCCTGGCCGTTTTTAAGCGTTCCGAGCAGCGCTGCTGGGCACCGCTATATTTGCAAGGACTCCTGGGGCCGGGATCGCGCAAGAGTGTCGAGCCCATGGCGGAACGCGTGTGCCCCGGACAGACGCAGCAACTCCACCACTTCGTGTCGACGTCGCCGTGGTCGACTGCCCCGTTGGAGCAGGTGCTGCGCAGGGCGGCTGACGCTTTGGTAGGCGGCGAAGACGCCGTGCTTGACAAGTGGACGACACGGCGCTGCCCAAGCAGGGCAAGCACTCGGTTGGCGTCAAGCGCCAGCACTGTGGCGTGCTTGGCAAGCAGGCCAACTGCCAAGTATTGGTATCGCTCACCCTGGCGCACAAAGAGGTGCCAGTGCCGATCGCCCTGCGGCTGTACTTGCCCGAAGATTGGGCACAGGACAAAGCGCGCCGTGCAGCCGCCAAGGTACCTGAGTCGATCACGTTCGAGACCAAGGGCGACATCGCGCTGGCGCAGATCGATGCCGCGCTGGCTGACGGCGTGCGCTTTAGCATGGTGCTGGCCGACGCCGGCTATGGCAGTTCGGCAGGCTTTCGTGCTGGGCTTACGCAGCGGGGGCTACGATGGGCAGTGGGCGTGCAGCCTACACAGAAGGTCTATCCAGCTGATGTGCGGCTCGATGTGCCGGCCGATCCCTCGGTGGGGCGCCCCGCCAAGCACCCAAGACCTTCGGCGCCGAGCGTGTCCGCCGGGCAGATGATTGAAACGTTGGGTCCCAAGGCCCTGCGGCGCTGTTCCTGGCGAAGCGGCACCAAAGGCATGCTCAGCGCGCGCTTTGCTGCTGTGTGGGTGCGCGTTGCTGACGGCGCGCTGATATCACGCGCACAGCATCTTCCAGGACAGCCCACATGGCTGGTGTGCGAAGTGCGCACCAGCGGTGAACGCAAGTATTACTTGACGAGCCACCCAGCTGGCACCCCACGCATGACACTGGTGCGCGCTATCAAGGCCTGCTGGGCATGCGAGCAAGCGCATCAGCAACTCAAGGACGAACTTGGCCTGGACCATTACGAGGGCAGATCCTGGCTGGGATTACACCATCACGCACTGCTGAGCATTGAATAGCCTTTGGCTATCTGCAGCACCTACGCTTGGTCAGTGCTTTGCAGGTGGGGAAAAAAACTGGCAGCCAATGCACTTGGTCTTCCACCGCAGCCGTCATTGCCGGCTGTGCGCCGCGCCATGATCGTCATGCTTCATCCCGTGATTTGCATCCGGTGTCCTCACTGCAGCGCCACGATAGGCCTGTGTCAGCGTGAGTGAGATGGCAGAGTAGTGTTAGTTGCTCTGTCGCCGCGCTCAAGCCCTGGCGTACCGTCAGCGAGCCGGCATTGATGGGCGGGTTGTTGATTCCAATCAGCAAGACATTGCCGAACAGTTCGGTGCGTACTACGACACGGTTTCTTCTTTCATAGCGTTCAGGCTTCACCGATATGGACGGCGATCTTGCCGAACTGCCCGCCAGCCTCCAGGCGGCTCAAGGCCACATGGGTCTGCTCCAGCGGAAATTCGCTGTCGATGACAGGCCGCAAGCCGGTGCGCTGGGTCAGGCTCAGCAAATCCCGAAACTCGTCGAAGTTGCCCAGCGTGGAGCCGAAGATCTGGAGCTGGCGGATGAAGTTGCGCCGGATGTCCGCCGGCGGCTGGTCGCCGCTGGTCGCGCCGCAGGTGACCAGCCGGCCGTCACGCACCAGCAATTTCGTGGCCGATGACCAGACGGCCGCACCGACGTTTTCGAACACCACGTCGACGCCACGACCAACCAACCAGGCTCATGACCGACACGGGCGCCTACAGCGACGTGCTCTTTGGATTGTTTCCCCTGTTGGGATATCGTTTCAGCCCGCGCCTGGCCGACATTGGCGGCACGCGCTTTTGGCGCATTGATACGGACGCAGACTATGGCGAACTCGACGCGCTTGCCCGGCAAAGCGTTTCGCTTGGCAAAATCTTGGCGAACTGGGATGATCTGTTGCATCTGGCCGGCTCCCTCAAGCTGGGCCGGATGCCGGCCACGGGCGTCATAAGAACGTTGCAGGTGGGGGACCGGCCGACGGAACTAGCCTTGGCGCTGGCCGAGTTCGGTCGCATCGAGAAAATGCTGCACACCCTGAACTACATCGATGACGAAAATCGGCGCCGGGTCATCCTGCGCCAGCTCAATCGCAGTGAAGGGCGCCACAGCCTGGCGCGTGACGTGTTCCATGGCAGGCGCGGCGAGTTGCGCCAGCAATTCCGAGAGGGACAGGAAGACCAGTTGAGCGCGCTCGGTCTGGTGGTCAACATCATCGTGCTGTGGAAGACCATCTGTATTGACGCGGCGCTTGGCCAGTTGCGCCAGGAAGGTTTTCCCATGCACGATGAAGATCGTTGCGCGCTTGTCGCCCTTCATCCATGAGGGCCACATCAATTTGCTGGGGCGCTATTCTTTTGCAGTGCCTTAGGCAGTAGCCCGAGGCGAGCTGCGGCCCTTACGAAATCCCAATGAGCGCAACACTTAACCGTGTTTTACGTTCCATTGCTCCCTAAGCCCCGGGTACGGTACGGCTGAACCAAACCGGGAAAAAATTGAGCAGGAATTCATCAATTCTAAGTTGCCTGTCCTTGTTCGCTTCAGCTGGGCTTGGGCGTTAGATGCTCTGCCAAGCGTTTGGCCGCTGTAGGCCGCTAACGCTTGACCTGAAAGCAAATGACAGCCAGCACCGGACCAAGCATCAATCAGACGGCGAGATACTCAATGGCCGCCTCCTGAACCGCTTGCTTGTCAAAGCTGTTTAAATGACCGGACTTTAGGTTGCCTGAACAAGGCCGGTAACGCCAAAGTACACAGCGCCTTCTCATACTTCGGATTCAGCTGTTCGGCCCAAGGTGAAGTAAAAGCAAGCGCCCATGTTTTCCTGGCCTTCGGCCCATACGCGTCCTGCGTGCCTCTCAATGATCCGTTTCACCGTGGCCAGGCCGATGCCTGTTCCTGGAAAATCCGCCGGGGAATGCAGCCGCTCGAAAGTGCCAAAGAGCTTGTCGGCATGCGCCATGTCAAAGCCGGCGCCATTATCCTTGATAAAATAGACGGTTTCGCCCATGGCATCGACTGCTTTTGCATTGCTGCCGATTTCGATGTGGGCGTTTTCTTGCCTGGCTGAGAACTTCCAGGCATTGCCCACTAAATTCTGGAAAACCGCCAGCAGCAGCCGTGCATCGCCCTTTGCCAGCATGGTGTCCTGGATATGCACCAGTACCCGACGGTCCGGGTCGCGTTCCCGACATTCGCGCACCACCTGCCTGGCCAGGGCCGAGAGGTCCACAACGCTAAACTGCAGCATATCGCGGGACAACTGGGCCAAAGACAGCAAGCCATCTATCAGTTCGGCCATTTGCCGGACGCCCGCGCGAATCCGGCTGAGGTAGTGCCTGGCCTTCTGGTTGGCTTTGTCATTGGATTGGCCCTCGACGGCTCGCTCGAGCAAGTGGCTAAATCCCTCAACGGTTTTAAGGGGCGAGCGCAAATCATGCGAAACGGAATAGGAAAAGGTCTCGAGTTCCCGATTGGCCGCTTCCAGCTGGGCCGTGCGCTGGCGCACGCGTTCTTCCAGGTGGGTATTGAGCGCCATGATTTCACTACTAGCCTGCCTGCGTTCGGTGATGTCGCGACCGACCGAGACCCAATGGATGGGGGAGCCGCGCTCGTCAAGGAGCGGCGCCACATTGACTTCCAGCCAGAATGCTTCGCCCGCTTTGGTGTGGACCATCATCTCTTCTTGCACAGCGCGCAGCTCATTGCGAGCGACCATTCGCTCATAACCCGCGTGCTCAAGCAGAGTTCCCCGAAGAAATTCGGGTGATTTGCCTATCACTTCGTCCCGGCGCCAACCTGTGCGCCGCTCAAACGCGTCATTGACGAACACAATTTGCAGTCCGCCTTGCGCGCTGGAGCCTGCTTGCGCGATGAGCACAATATCGCTCAGGCGCGACACAGCTGATTCGAGCAGCCGCAGTTGGCTTTGCGCCAGGCGCCTTGCCGTGATGTCCTGGAAATAGACGGCCAGTCCCTCGTCGGTAGGATGGGCATAAATATCGAACCAGGTATCGAGTGGCGGAAAAAACGCTTCAAAACGCGCGGTGCGTTGCGCTTCGACAGCCCGGCGGTATTCCAGTTCAAATTTGGAGCCCACACAGCAGGAAAATTCCTGCCATAGATTTTTGCCCAGAAGATCGTGACGGCTGCGCTGGAGCATTCGCTCGGCTTGGCCGTTCAGGTAAGCGAAATTCCAGGCCGTGTCGAGGAGGAAAAAGCCGTCGGTGATGCTTTCAAGCGTCGCGGTTAGTTTGGCCGAGAGGTCTTTTTCGCGTGACTCGGCCTGCTTTTGTTCCGAGATGTCCTGCAGCGCTCCCTGTACCGCAATCGCCTGGCCCTGGTCACTCAGCCGCAAGTCGCCACTTGCTTGCACATGTCGAATGCTGCCATCGGGACGAACGATGCGATGCGCCGACGGCTGTGGTGCAAAGCGCTGGTTCATGGGAGCGGCTTGTGCCTGCACGCGCGCCCTGTCCTCCGGATGTACCAAGTTCAGATACGCTGCAAAACTGGCGGTAAACCCGCTAGGGTCCACACCACAAATGCGAAACATCTCATCGGACCAGATGAGCGCCTGGCTAGCGAAGTCAAACTCCCAACTCCCCAGATGCGCGATCCGCTGCGCCTCGTTCATGCTGCGTGAACGCTCAAGCAGGGCTGCCTGCACAGCCATGCGCTCGATCGCCAGCGACAACAAGCTAGCGACTGACTGCATGAAGTGGGTGTCCTCTGGTGTAAAGCGGCGCGCTGAGCGGGAATGCACACCCAGCACGCCCAAGGGTTTACCCTGCACTTCGATGGTCACGCTGATGCTGCTAACGACACCGTGCTCGGCCCGAAGTGCCGAAGCCTTAAAGCGGGACTCTGTGCGCAACTCCTCCACGACGACCGGCTCGCCTGCGCGCAAGGTATAAGCTGCTTGGCTCAAGGAATCCACCGCGACCATGGCCGTGCCGACCAGTCCTGGCTTCCAGCCCACACTTGCTACGAACAGCAAGTGGCGCTTGTCAGCCGTCAGCTGCAGCACGTTGCACAGATCTGCCCTCAAGGCGTCGGACACGCAGCGCGTCGCGATTTGCAAAACACTTTCCAGCATTGATGCGCTGGCCACCTCCACGCTGAGCTGAGCAATCGCTTCTTGCTGGCGCAGGCGCGTGGCGAGAAGTTGCTCTGCGCTGTCGCGCTCGGCCTCGCGCGCCTGCAGTATCGTCTCCATTCGGTTAAAAGCACGGGTAAGTTCCGCAAGCTCACTTTGGTGAGCGTTGGGGCCAGCGGGCTGGACAGCGCTATCGCTGCCTGCCAGTGCATTGACCTGCTTCAAAAGCCGGCGTGTAGGCTCAACAATGGTGCGGTTGGCCACCCACCTGGCCCCCGCGACGCCAATAACGACAAATAGGCTTAGCAATGCCAGCCCCAGCGCGAGCTGGCGTTTGACAGGCGCGAGGACCGCCTCCTTTGCAATGCTGGCGGTCACGAAAAGTCCGGGCCGAGCGCCGTTGACGACGCCAGCGGCTGCGTAGATCACGGTCTTTCCCTGTTCATCCACCGCTTCAATGGTCTGGTCGGGGAGCGCCTTCACGGCAGCGAAAAGGGCTGCATCAAAGGCTTGAGTGCCTATACGGCTGGATACTGATGTGTCGGCTCCCACGAGGGCGCCATTGCGATCGGTGACGATCACACTGCCAGGGAATGGGGAGGCAAGGTGCTGGTTGCCTGCCAATTTTTCCAGTTCCAGCGCGGCGAATGCAACGCCGCTCAATACCCCCTTGTCATCGACCACCGGCATGCTAAAGGTGATGGAGGGGCGGCCGCTCATGCGTCCGATGAGGTATTCACCAATGACGAACGATTGGGTGGCCAGCGCTTGTTTGAAATAAAACCGGTCACCCAAAAAGCGCGCGCTGTTGCCATTGACGGCTGCGCACACGAGTTTGCCATTCAAGTCCAGCAGTCCCAGGTTGGCATAGAAGGGATACTTGCCATGAAGAGCCTTCAAATAGACCGTGCAGCCAGGCAGGTTCAGGCCTTTCACGACGGGTGCGCTGGCGATGGCGCCGAGCAGCTGGCGCGCGCCCTCGACAGTGCGCTCATGCCGCAGTGCCGTCAGCCGTGCCGTGCCAAGCAGGTGATCGCGGGTGTGCGCCAAGCTGTCCTGCTGATTTTGGAGCGAGGTGTAGGTGACCAGCCCGAAGAGCGGCAGCAGCGCGACGACAAGCAAAAGAACGAGGCTGGTGCTCAGGCGGGGAGGTGAAACTGATGCATTCATGTTAATTTCCTCAATTTTGTCATTAATGTATCAATATCGTTTTTAACCCAAGGTCGGGGTTGCAATACGCAGTCTTGGTATAGATCGCGTTCGCCGTCCAGAGGCGCTACGTAGAGGCGGCTCTTTAGGGCGCTTTTTGCCTTGGCTGGATCCAGGCTAATGGAACTCTCGTGGATGTTCAAACACGCAGATTAAAAGGCCTTTCTCACTCGGCTTTGATTCCAGCGATCTTGATCACGCGGCGCCAGCGGCTTTCCTCCCGCTCGACAAAGCGGGTGTAGTCGCTGCTGCCCAGCGGCGGAACCACAAAGCCCTGCGCTTTCATCCGGGCGCGGATGGCCGGGCTTTGCATCGTCTTGACAGCAGCGGCCTCGAGCTTGTCAGTGATGGCTTTGGGCGTGCCCTTGGGCGCGGACAGGCCCGACCACGACAGCGCTGAATACCCGACATAGCCCGACTCGGCCACGGTGGGCACGTCCGGGTACAGCGGGTTGCGCTGCAGGCTCGAGACGGCTAAAGCGCGTAGTTTGCCCGCCTTGACGTGGGGCAGGGCGACATCCTGATTGATGAACATCACCGGGATCTGCCCGCCCAGGATGTCGCTCATCATCGGGCCGCCGCCGCGGTAGGGAACGCCCACCATAAAAAGGCCCTTGCAGTTCTGGCGGCCCTTGCTGCAGGTGCCAACTGTCTGCTTCAAGAGCTCCATGGCCATGTGGCCTGAGGCCGCATGGGTGTAGCCGTAGTTAATATTGCCCGGGTGGCTCATGCGTTTCTGTCTAGTTGTAAAAACAGTTAACAAAAGAATGCGGCAGCCGGGCAGCGCTGCCCAACAAACCTTTTGAGCAGATGGGTCGCGCTGCAGGCGCAACCCATGTCGAAGCAGGGCACGAACAGAATCTTTTAGGCCTTGCACTCTCCCGCCCTAAAGAGCTTGAAAGCGCATGTGCTGGCCAACGCTCACGCCTTTGACTTTGCCAAGCACATCAACCTCAAACTCAAGGCGCTGACATGGAAAACGCTTGACCTAATCATTGTTGACGCCTGGCAGAAAAACCCGGCTATATTCAGAACTGATTCCGAGTCACCTCATCTCGGAACCAGACACGTAGTGGTGTGCATCAGTGATTTGCGCTGCAGCGCGTTGTCCCTTGTCCAGTGCTCATGCCGAGCTGAAATGTGGATGGCGAAGCCGCAACGTTATGCATTCAACCTGTTGGCAACGCTGTGGATAACTGACTGCATAAGCAAATAACGTGGCGCCAGTGATGGGGTTTGCAGATGATGCGCAAATAATAAGCAAAGTCGTTACCCATAGTCCGCACCGTGTTCACGGTCGTCTCAGTTACTCGCTGCAGCGCGTCGGCTGGCTTTTCATGGCCCAGCCGTCACCCGCTCGATGGCCTCGGCCAGCACCGCTGGCGCGCACGGCTTGGGAACGATTTCAAAGCCCTCGCGGGTAATCGTGTCGAGTTGCTCGGCGTAACCCGACATCAACACAATCTTGAGCTCCGGGTACGCCACCAGAACATGTCTGGCCAGACCCAAGCCGTTGAGGTCTCCGGGCATGACCACATCGCTGAGCAGCACGTCAGGCAGGGCTGTTTGGTGCGCCAGCCAATCCCTGGCCCGCGTGGCCCGGTCGAAATGCCTCACGGTGCACCCCATCGCTTCAAGCGCCGGGATCAGCGCCTGGGCCACCTCCAGGTTGTCCTCGACCAGCACGAGGTCTTTTCCGAGGTAGCGCAACGCGTTTTTCTGCGCCCGCGCGGGCGCGTCGGGGGCGTCGTCAAATGCCGGCAAGAAAAGTTGAAACGTCGTCCCCACGCCCATCTCGCTTTGCACGGTCGCCGCGCCACCGGCCCGCTTGCACAGGCTATAGATCTGACTCAGCCCCAGCCCAGTCCCCTCGCCCAGCGGCTTAGTCGTGAAAAACGGCTCGAACACCTTGTTCACGATGTCAGGGGCGATGCCGTGCCCGGTGTCGCTCACCTCAATCACCACCAGGTGCCCGTTCAGGCCGGGGGGCATGTCGCGATCCTGCGCATTGCGCGCCACGATGCGCAACTGGCCGCCATTGGCCATGGCATCCTTGGCGTTGATGGCGAGATTGATCAACGCAAGTTCGAGCTCGGCCGCATCGACGTAAATCGCGCCGACGTCTTGGTCTGCGCTCACCGACAATGTCACCTGCCGGCCCAGCACCGGGCGCAGCAGGCCCTGCACGCTGGGCAGCCAGTCGCGCAACTGCACGAGCTCGGGCACCAGCGGCTGGCGGTGGGAGAAGGCAAGCAACTGACGCGTCAGTTTGGTGGCCGTCTGCACGGCCCGGTCGATAGAGCGCAGTTGCTTGTCCTCGACATACCTTTGCTCGACCAGCGCCAAATTCGTGCTGATCACCATCAGTGCGTTGTTGAAGTCGTGCGCCACCGCGCCGGTCAGCCGGCCCAGGGCCTCCATCTTCTGCGCCTGCAGCAGTGCGTCCTCCACCTGCTTGCGGTTGACCATTTCCTTTTTGAGTTGCTCGGCCGCTGACAAGGCTTCCTTGGTGCGGCGCAGGACCATGCGCGATGCTAGGAGCAGCCCCATCATGGGTGGAAACCCGAACGCGGCCAGCCAGGCCATCTCGCGCAGCCAATCTTGGGTGATTTTGTCGGCCGATGTGCTGGTAACGATGTACACAGGGTACTCGCCTACCCGTGCATAGCTCATCAGCCGATCACGCTGATCAAAGGAAGACATCATTTGGGCTATGCCCGCTTTGTGTCCTGCACGAATGCGTAGCAAGACAGGGCTGTTGGCCAGCAGGCGAGCCGGCGTGTTAGCCGATACCGGCCAGCGCATCAAGATCGCGCCGTCTTCCCGCACCATGGTCAAAGCCATGCCGTGCTCCTCGGCAACCAGGTCCTTGGCAAACGTCTCAAAATAGGTGGGCGACAGACCGATGGAGGTCACACCAGCAAAGCTGCCGTCTGCCCGGTAGCGCCCGCGGCTCATGTTGAAGAAGGGCGCGCCTGTGGCCCGTGCGACGCCGCGTTCAGACAGATACAGCTCGCCGTGTTTGCTTTGATGCCAGCGAAAGTAGTCGCGGTCACTCACGTTCAGGTTTGTAGGCACCGGGTAAATGCGGTTGTTCGCCAAGGGGCGGCCGTTGGCGTCCCAGAGCCAGATGAACTGAGTTTGCAACTTGTCTTGGGTTAAGGCGCTCAGCTGCTGGTGCAAGGCGCGCTGTCGATCGGGCAGTGCGGCTTCGTCGTCGATCCCATGCACCCCCCTAGCCTGGTCAAGAATGATCTCGTTGGTCTGCAGCACCTTGAGCACATGCTCCTGGGCGATTCGCAAGGCTCGGTTCAGGCGCAGCTCGCTTTCCTTGCGCACCTGCTGGTAGCGATCCACGCCATAGGCCAGGTAAGCGAGCAGGGGAACGGCAATGAAGAGCAGCAGCAGGGCGCGCAACGGGACAAGGGGTGCGAAGGACTGTCGTTTGGGCTGGAAAACCATGCAAGGGTGCATAAGAGTTGGGTTGACTCGGACCCGTTGTAATGAGCATGCAGGCAGTTGGCGCAATGGCGTCACTGCGTTGCTTTGCGGGACCACGGAGCGTTAAGCCAAACCAATATACCCTGCTTTAGAACTGAACGATTTCGAGGAGACGTGCTCACTGAACGTCTTCCCCCAGATTTGGGACGATTCAGAACTGGGATTTAAGGCGGTTATTCGTAGCCCGTGAGGTCTAAAAGGAGAAGTCACGAAGAGTGGTCGAGAGCTTGATCAATCGGCTGAAGTACCTCATGCTTCAAAGGGATGTGGTGTGGTGCTTTATTAGTGCTAACGAGGTGCAGAGTTAATGCTAATGGGATTTCAATTTAAGTCATTGAAAATCAAAAAGAATTCTCGATTTCTCGTAGTTTTCGCTTCGTTGCCTCAAGGCAACATGTCTCGTCTTTTTGTTCACAGATCTTGCTAATGCGGGATTGAAGGACGTTAATGCAGCTAATGCAGCTAATGCTGGTTTTTCCTGCTTGACCGCGCATGAAACCACAGTCCAAACCGTCCGCTCGTGATCTTGCCATCGCACGGATCCTGCGCCCTCTGGGCACGCATGCTATGTCCAGGGTGCAGGCTCAATGGGCGGGCCAACTGCTCAAGCTCCACTGGACGACCGCCTACCGTCTACCGCCTGCGCAAGCGCTTTCTGGCCGATCCGGTGGCAACTTCCCTGGCGCTTGGCGTCACCGGTCCGGCTGTCGGCAGCCGCAAGCTGTCGTCTGAAGTTGAAGCGTTGATTGCCGGTACACTCACCAAATGGTTGCCACGCCAGCGTGAGCTCGGCGCGCCGCGGAGCGATTTGACGATGGAAATTCGCCGGGTGTGCCTGCAGGCGGGCCTGCCGCCTCCGTCCCGACATACCGTGTCCCGCCGATGGGCAGATCACCAGGAAGCCCAGGCAATTGGCGACCCTGCTGGCGCATGACCAATTGATCGCGGGGAGCCGCGATGTGGTGGTGGCCGGCGGCATGGAAAGCATGACCAATGCGCCCTACCTGCTGCCCAAGGGCCGGGGCGGCATCCGCATCGGCCACGACCGGATTTTTGACCACATGATGCTCGACGGCC
>JAQGLT010000079.1 GCA_028292745.1 Polaromonas sp.
GCCAGAACGTCGCTTTGTAGGTAGAAACCCCTAAAGCCTGTAATTGTGCGACTTTCGTCACGATTCATGGTGCGGTGCAGCATCGGCTCCGATATACTGAACCCATCGCATCAGTACACAGTCCTTAACGACCCGCCGTATTTTTGCACTGGTTGTCTCCTCCACCTCCTCAAAGGGTGGATTTACAGGCCCAGACCGCATGGTCTGGGCCTTTTTTTGCCTGCACCTATGATCATCGGGTTCTGCCGCAAGAAAAACCATGTCCTCTCCTAAAAAATCCATCCCTGGCGCGGCCGCTTCAGCCGCCGCCAAATCCCGTTCACAGGCTTCCGCCAAAACAGCTGCCAAGCCTGTGGCCAGGACGCTCAAGCCCGCCGATTACCTGAAAAAAATACTGACCGCCCGGGTCTACGACGTGGCGGTCGAGTCGGCGCTGGAGCCGGCCAGGAACCTGAGCCTGCGCCTGAACAACACGGTGCTGCTCAAGCGCGAGGACCAGCAGCCGGTGTTCAGCTTCAAGCTGCGCGGGGCCTACAACAAGATGGCCCACCTGAGCGCCGCCCAGCTTAAAAAAGGGGTGATTTGCGCCTCGGCCGGCAACCATGCCCAAGGCGTGGCGATGAGTGCGCAAAAGCTGGGCACTCGTGCCGTCATCGTCATGCCCACGACCACGCCGCAGCTCAAGGTGGACGCGGTCAAAAGCTGGGGCGGCGAGGTCGTGCTGCACGGGGACAGCTATTCGGATGCGTACGGCCATTCGCTGGTGCTGCAAAAACAGCAGGGCCTGACCTTCGTGCACCCGTTCGACGACCCGGACGTGATCGCCGGGCAGGGAACCATTGCCATGGAAATCCTGCGGCAGCTGCAAACCCTGGGGTCGCGCCGGCTCGATGCGGTGTTTGTCGCGATCGGCGGCGGCGGGCTGATTTCGGGAGTGGCCAACTACATCAAGGCCGTGCGCCCCGAGATCAAGGTCATCGGCGTGCAGAGCAACGACTCCGACGCCATGCGCCAGTCGGTCGAGGCGAAAAAGCGGGTCACGCTGCCCGACGTGGGCCTGTTTGCGGACGGCACGGCGGTCAAGCTGGTCGGCGAGGAAACCTTTCGCATCAGCCGTGCGCTGGTCGACGGCTACATCACGGTGGACACCGATGCGGTCTGCGCCGCGATCAAGGATGTGTTTGTCGATACCCGCAGCATCGTGGAGCCGTCGGGCGCGATGGCGGTGGCGGCCATCAAGCAGTACGTGGCGACCCACAAGACCCGGGGCGAGACCTACGCCGCCATCCTGTGCGGCGCGAACATGAACTTCGACCGCCTGCGCTTCGTGGCCGAGCGGGCCGAAGTGGGCGAGGAACGCGAAGCGCTGTTCGCGGTGACGATTCCCGAGGCGCGCGGCAGCTTCCGGCACTTTTGCGAGCTGATCGGCGAGCTGCCGGGCGCGCCGCGCAGCGTGACGGAGTTCAACTACCGCATCAGCGACAGCGCGGTGGCCCATGTGTTTGTCGGGCTGACGACCTCGACGCGGGGCGAGAGCAGCAGGATTGCCGCGAACTTCACCCGCCACGGCTTCAAGGCGCTGGACCTGACCCACGACGAGCTGGCCAAGGAGCACATCCGGCACATGGTGGGCGGGCACAGCGCGCTGTCCAAGGACGAACGCCTGCTGCGCTTTGTGTTTCCCGAGCGGCCCGGTGCCTTGATGAAGTTCCTCTCGGCCATGCGGCCGGGCTGGAACATCTCGCTGTTCCATTACCGCAACCAGGGTGCCGACTACGGCCGCATTCTGGTCGGCCTGCAGGTGCCCAAGGCCGACAACAGCGCGTTCAAGGAGTTCCTTGACAGCCTGGGCTACCCGCATGTGGAGGAAACCGGCAACCCGGTGTACCGACTGTTCCTGCAGAGCTGAGGGCGCAGCCGCATGACACGACCCGCGCTCGGTGCCAACACCTCGGTCTGCCCAGGCTGCGGCGCAGGTCTGCGTTGCGGGATGGCGGCGGGGGACGCCGGATGCTGGTGCGCCCGGCTGCCCCCCGTCATGCCGGTTCCCGCCCTGCCGGCCGAGGCGCTGGCGGCGGCCTGCTTTTGCCAGGCTTGCCTCAACAAGGCCATCGATGAACGCAACAGCGCTGTTTCAGTTTCCGCGCCCGAGCCCACGGCCAACGCAGCCCTCCAAGCCCTGCCCACGGCACCAGATTGATCGCAGGGCCCCGCCGCCAGCGCCTTTGACGGCCTGTTGGCGATGCCGGCCGGCGCGGGTGCCACCGCTGCCTGTTGCCTGTGCACTGTCGGCTCGTCGCTACAAAAAAATGAGCAGTCAACGCAGATGCAGCAAGCGCTACAGCCCTATTTTGCTTGTAAAACCGCCGCGCGGCTGCAAGCAATGGATTTTGGCCGCCGGGAAGGCCAGGGCGAGGCGCTGAAATATGGACAATGGCAGCTACTTGACCTGCACAGCGGCGACCAGGCCCGTCAGCCCGTCATCCTGCACGCTGAAACCAGGCAACGCAAAGAACAAAGAAGGCAAGCCCATGTCAACAAATCTCGATGGTCAGCTCGTGGTGGCGATTTCCTCGCGCGCCCTGTTTGACTTTGAAGAGGAAAACCTGGTGTTCGAAACCGGCTTTGCGCAGGACCCGACGCTGCCCACGCCGCCGGGCGTCAAAAAAGACGCGGCCTACATGAAGCTGCAGCTCGAACGCCTGGACGTGCCGGCCAAGCCGGGCGTGGCGTTCTCGCTGGTCAAGAAGCTGCTGGCCTTCAACGACGCGCCCGAAAGCGCAGAGGAGGCCGCCAGCCCGGCGGTGCCCAGCCAGCGGGTCGAAGTCGTCATCTTGTCGCGCAACGACCCGGTCTCGGGCATGCGGGTGTTTCGCTCGGCGCAGCATTACGGGCTGAGGATCGAGCGCGGCACCTTCAACCGTGGCGCGCCGCCCTGGCGCTACCTGAAGCCGCTGCATGCCAACCTGTTCTTGTCGACGCATCTGAGCGATGTGCGCGCCGCCCTGGCCGCCGGCGTGCCGGCCGCGCAGGTCTATCCGCAGTCGGCCCGGGCCAGCGACGCGCATCCCCACGAGGTGCGGATTGCCTTTGACGGCGACGCGGTGCTGTTCTCGGACGAGGCGGAGCAGGTGTTCCAGGCGCAGGGCCTCAACGCCTTTCAGGCGCATGAGCGCGACAAGGCCGCGCAGCCGCTGCTGGCCGGCCCGTTCAAGCCGCTGCTCGAAGCCCTGCAGCGGCTGCAGCGGGCCGGCACCTCGCGCATGTGCATCCGCACCGCGCTGGTCACGGCCCGCAGCGCGCCGGCGCACGAGCGCGCCATCCGCACGCTGATGAACTGGAACATTGAAGTGGACGAGGCGATGTTCCTCGGCGGCCTGGCCAAGGGCGAATTCCTGCGCGAATTCGAGCCTGACTTTTTCTTCGACGACCAGACTGGCCATGTCAACTCGGCGGCGCTGCATGTGCCGTCGGGCCATGTGGCCAGCGGCGCGTCCAACCTGCTGGCCCGCTGATCTGAATTTTTCAAGATTTTTAGATTTTCAAGAGAAACCTGAATGAACCTGCTCTCACGCATTGCCGAAAAACTCGCCGGTTTCAAGCATTTCACCGTCCGGGTGTGGCGGCTGTCGGCCCCCTACTTCCGGTCGGAGGACAAATGGAAGGCGCGGGGCCTGCTGGCGGCCATCGTGCTGCTGAACCTGGGGGCGGTGTACATGCTGGTGCTGCTCAACGAATGGAACCGGGTGTTCTACGATGCGCTGCAGAACAAGGACGCGGCGGTGTTCTGGACGCAGCTGGGGCGCTTTACCTACCTGGCGTTCGCCTTCATCATCATCGCGGTGTACCGGTTCTACCTGACGCAGCTGCTGGAAGTGCGCTGGCGCGCCTGGATGACGGCGCACTACCTGCGGCGCTGGCTGGCCGACCATGCGTTCTACAAGCTGGAGCTGGCGCGGTTTTCAGGCGCCGGCGACCACCCCGCCACCGGCACCGCCGGCCCTGCCGACAACCCCGACCAGCGCATCCAGGAGGACATCAACTTGTTCACCACCTACAGCATCTCGCTGAGCATGGGCCTCTTGAACGCGGTGGTCACGCTGCTGAGCTTTGTCGGCATCCTGTGGTCGCTCTCGGGCGCGTTCGCCTTCACCCTGGGCGGCAGCAGTTACAGCATTCCGGGCTTCATGGTGTGGATGGCGGTGCTGTACTGCGTGGTCGGCAGCGTGATCACGCACTACATCGGCCGGCCGCAGATCAGGCTCAATTTCCAGCAGCAGCGCGTCGAGGCCGACTTTCGGCACCACATGGTGCGGGTGCGCGAGTACAGCGAATCGATCGCGCTGGACAAGGGCGAAGCGGTGGAGCGGGCGCAGCTCGACACCCGCTTTGCCGCCGTGCTGGCCAACTACCTGCTTTTGATCAAGAAGCAGAAAAACCTGGTCTGGTTCACCAACTTCTTCGGCCAGGCGGCGGTGGTGTTTCCGTTTGTCGTGGCGGCGCCGCGCTTTTTCAGCGGCGCCATCCAGCTGGGCCAGCTGATGCAGATTGCGTCGGCCTTCGGGCGGGTGCAGGATTCGCTGAGCTGGCTGGTCGAGAACTACAGCACGCTGGCGGCCTGGCGCGCCACCACCGACCGCCTGACCAGCTTTGAAGACAATATCAGTGCCGTGGCGCAGCAGGGACGGGCGCAGTCAGCTATTAATTCAATAGCAAACGAAGCGCACCCCCTGGCAGCGGGCACACTGGCTGTCAGCAGCCTCACCCTGAGCCTGCCGAGCGGCCAGGCCCTGCTCAGCGGCGTGTCGCTGCAGGCGGGACCGGGCGAGCGCATTTTGCTCAAGGGGCCGTCGGGCAGCGGCAAATCCACGCTGTTCCGGGCACTGGCGGGCATCTGGCCCTTTGCCACCGGCCAGACCCAGCTGCCGCCGGAGGCCATGTTCATTCCCCAGCGGCCTTACTTTCCAGACGGGCCGCTGCGCAATGCGCTGGCCTATCCCGAGCCTGCGGCGCAGTACAGCGACGAGGCCTTGCGCCAGGCTCTGGCCGACGCGCTGCTGCCCCAGCTGGGCGGGCGGCTCGACGAGGAGGACGCGTGGAGCCAGAAGCTGTCGGGCGGCGAGCAGCAGCGCCTGGCGATTGCCCGGGTGCTGCTGAAAAAGCCGCGCTGGATCTTTGCCGACGAGGCGACCAGCGCGCTGGACGAAGCCGCCGAGAAAACCCTCTACGAAAAAATGCTGGCCAGCGTCCATGCGGCGCACGGCGGCATCGTCTCGATCGCCCACAGGCGGGCGGTGGCGGGATTTCACGAGAAACGCTGGACGCTGGAAAAGCTGCCGCCAGGCTCGGCTTCGCTGTACCGTATCGAGACCGGCCCCCTTCCCACCCTGCAACCAGAGGAGCAGCACTGAATGCCTGAATCAGCCCCCTCCACACCCCGGCCCTCGGCCGCCGAATCGCTGTCGCCCTGGGGGCCGATCAAGCGCCCGGTCTTTCGCATGCTGTGGACCGTCTGGCTGACGGCCAACATCTGCATGTGGATGAACGACGTGGCGGCGGCCTGGATGATGACCTCGATGACCAGCACGCCGATCTGGGTGGCGCTGGTGCAGTCGGCCTCGACCCTGCCGGTGTTCCTGCTCGGCCTGCCCAGCGGCGCGCTGGCCGACATCCTGGACCGCCGGCGCTATTTCATCATGACGCAATTCTGGGTGGCGGCGGTCGCCATCTTGCTGTGCATCGCGGTGATCACCGGCGTCATGACGCCGCCGCTGCTGCTGGCGCTGACCTTTGCCAACGGCGTGGGCCTGGCGATGCGCTGGCCGGTGTTTTCCGCCATCGTGCCCGAACTGGTGCCGCGCAGCCAGCTGCCGGCGGCGCTGGCGCTGAACGGCATTTCCATGAATGCCTCGCGCATCGTCGGCCCGCTGGTGGCCGGCGCGCTGATCGCCAGCGCCGGCACGGCCTACGTGTTCGTGCTCAATGCGGTGCTGTCGGTCGTCTCGGGCTTTGTCATCATGCGCTGGCGGCGCGACCATGTGCCCAGCCCGCTGGGCCGCGAACGCCTGGGAAGCGCCATGCGGGTCGGGCTGCAGTTCGTGCGCCAGTCCCTGCGCATGCGCGCGGTGCTGGTGCGGGTGGCGCTGTTTTTCCTGCATTCGACCGCGCTGCTGGCGCTGCTGCCGCTGGTGGCGCGCGGCTTGCACGGCGGTGACGCGGGCACCTTCACGCTGCTGCTGGCCTCGATGGGAGTCGGCGCGATCGTGGCGGCGCTTTTCCTGCCGCGCCTGCGCCAGATGATGGCCCGCGACACGCTGGTGCTGCGCTCGGTTGTCCTGCAGTCGGTTTCCACGGCGGCCATGGCGTTTGCCCCGAGTGCCTGGATTGCCGTGCCGGCCATGGTGCTCAACGGCATGGCCTGGATCACCTGCGCCAATTCGCTCAGCGTGTCGGCCCAGCTGGCATTGCCCGACTGGGTGCGGGCACGCGGCATGTCGATGTACCAGATGGCGATCATGGGCGCCAGCGCCCTGGGGGCCGCGCTCTGGGGCCAGGTCGCCACCATGACTGACGTGCCGACCGGGCTGCTGATGGCGGCCGTGAGCGGCACCGTGACCATGCTGCTGGCCCAGCACTGGGTGCGCGACCTGAGCAGCGAGGAGGACCTCACCCCCTCGCGCGAATTCAAGGTGCCGGTCGCCCAGGCGCCGCCCGGCGTCGGCCGCATGGTGGTCACGGTTGAATACCTGATCGACCCGGTGCGGACCGACGACTTCCTGAAGCTGATGCACGAAAGCCGCCGCAGCCGCCTGCGCCAGGGCGCCCTGCAGTGGGAAATACTGCGCGACATCAACCAGCCCGGACGCTTCATCGAGCAGATCATCGACGAGTCATGGACCGAGCATTTGCGGCGTTTCGACCGCGTCACGGCCAGCGACGTGTCCCTGCGCGAGCGCAAGCTGGCCTTTCACATCGGCGACGGGCCGCCGCTGGTGACGCGCTGCGTGGTCGAGGACCTGGCCCGCCTGTGATGCCGCGCAGGCAGGCCTGGCCGCCAAGCCCGCCGCGCCGGTCAGCTGTGCCCCTGGCCGACCGTCATGCGCCAGCTGTCCTGGCTGTCGTGCAGGTAGCGGTGGATGCCGTGCGCCAGGGTGGGCATGACAATGCCGCGCTCGCTCGTCAGCACGGTCACAGCCGGCCGTGCCCCGGCGTCGGCGACCGCCACTGCGCCCGCATCCAGTCCGGCCGCCTCGGCCAGCATCACCGCAAAGCCATGCCACGACACATGCCCCCGGTTGGCCAGGTGCCAGATGCCCGCAGCGCCGTCGATCATCAGGTCCAGCGTTGCATGCACCAGGTCGGGAACATAGGTGGGCGAGACCGCCACGGCAGCCGGCGCCTGCATCCGGCGGCCGCGCGCCAGCCCGCTCAGCACGCCATGGGCAAAGTTGTACACGTCCCAGGGGCCGAAGAAAGCGCTGGTGCGGATGACCAGCGCCTTGTCATGCGCCGCCAAAATACGCTGCTCGGCCTCGGCCTTGCTGCGGCCATACACCCCTTTCGGGTCCACCGCATCGCTTTCCACATAGGGGCGGCCCAGGTCGCCGTTGAACACCAGGTCGGACGAGAAAGAAACATAGGGAATGCCCAGCCGGGCGCAGGCCTGGGCCAGCAGGCCGGCGCCTTCGGTGTTTTCACGAAAGCAGCGCTCCGCTTCACGCTCGGCCTCGGCCACCCGCACATAGCCGGCGGTGTTGATGACCGCCCAGGGCCGGTACGCCTGCAGCGCCGCGTCGATCGAGGCGGTATCGGCAATGTCCATGTCGCGGCGCGAAACCAGGTTGTGGTCCAGGCCGCGCAAGTCGCAAACGCGTGAGAACGCCTGGCCCAGCGTGCCGCTGGCACCGGTGATGAGCAGCCGCCTGGGCGAGCCGACCGCCCGCAGCCTGCCGTTGCGCGAGCGCGGACGGTAAAAGCGTTCCTCGCGTTTCCACCAGCCCGCCCGGTCCAGCACCGGGTGGTCAAAGTCGCCGGTGGCGGCCAGCGAGGCGGTGGCGCTCGCCAGGGCGGTGGGTCGCGGCGGGTCCACCCGCACATCGAACACGCCCGGCTCGTAAAAGCCGTTTTTGTGCTGCAGCAGCGAATTCCAGTCCACCGCCCCCAGCAGCGACCAGACGGTGACGGCCCGGATGTCGGCGCCTTCGGTGCGCAGCCGCTGCGCGGCATTCCAGACCTCCATCAGCCAGCGCAGCTGTTCGTCGCGGCTGCAGCCGTGGTGGGCCTCCGTGACGGCCACCGGCAGCCGGTAGCGCTCCCAGGCTTCCCGAAGGCGGGCCTCGGGACCGATCTGCCGGGCCGGCAGGTCAATGCGGACGGCCTCCACATCGACATAGGTGTGGGAGGCGGTGGTGTTCTGGTGAAACCCGGGATACCTTGCCAGCCGGTGGTCCAGGAAACGCTCGCTGGTGAGGTAGTGGTTGATGCCGATGATGTCGGGCGGGCACGGAGATTCGACAAAAAAGGCCAGTTCGCGCGCGCCGACGCCCGCTTGGACGAAAATTTCATGCCAGGGATGCTGCCGGTCGACGCGGCCGCACAGCAGGTCAAAACTCAGCCAGCGGCGCTCGTTCTCGTAGTCGGCCTGGTACTGCATCAGCGGCGTGCTGAACGCCTTGCCCAGGTCTTCGGTCTGCACCAGCTGGGCATCGGGCTGGATGCGCCGGATGGCCTGCATCGACAACGCCACGGCCCGGCACTGGTTCACCAGGGTGCGCAAAAAGGTGGCCATGTCCCGACCGTGCGGATACCAGTGGCCGTACAAACCGGAAAACCGGGCGGTGGTCAGCGGCTCGTTGATCGGCGTGTACTGCGTGATCCACGGATAGCGACGGGCCACCCTTTCGGCATGCGCTGCGACGATGTCCGGGAAGGCCGAATCGACCAGGCTGGTGTAGGCCGGCCCGCTGCCGTGGTGGACCAGGCCGGCAATGGGGGCGATGCCCAGGGCCTGAAGCCGATGCAGGCGCGTGTCGTGCCAGGCCCAGTCCTGCTGGTCCGGGCGGTCCGGCGAAATGGTTTCCAGCACCACCGGGTAACGCAGGGTGCGCAAGCCCAGCGCGGCGATGCGGTCCAGATCATCGAGCCTGCCGTGGTGCCCGGTTTCCTTGATCTGGTTGCGAAACTCATCACGAATGCGCGCCACCGTGCATTCCAGGCCACCCCACAGCGCCAAGGGGGCCAACGATGCACGATCAAGGGTTGAATCGCTTGAAATCTTGGTGTTCATAGGATGAAGGAAAAATACCCTGGTGGATCCGCCGGAAACGAATTGAAAGCGTTGCGGTCAGGGATGGAGAATGGAACAAACAAGCAATAGGATTGCGGGAATGCCGCTGCGTGTTCGGGATAAGCAGAGGTTCCCAAGGCTTGCCGGGCATTCCTGTCAGACAAACCCCAAATCCGCGTAGGAAAGCCAGAGCAATTTCCTGCCTTCCTGTGCTCCTGGCGCTGCAATGCACTGCGCCAAACCGTCCGAATTGCAGCCATGCCGGTCAAATCGGCACGGCGCCAGGCAGCGCTTTCGTCAGGAGGGCGCCTGGAAGGACCGGGCAAACCCCGCATGGCCCCGTGCCCGCAGCTCGCAGGCCGGGCAATGGGCGCAGCCATAGCCCCAGTCATGCCGATGGACACGGTCACCCAGGTAGCAGGTGTGGGTGTGCTCCACGATCAGATCAACCAGTGCCTGTCCGCCCTGCGCCATGCCCGACTGCTCCCCCAGCGAATATGCCAGTTGCCAGGTGGCGGCCTTGTCGATCCACATCAGCGGGGTTTCAACCAGGAAGCGCTTGTCCATGCCCAGCGAAAGCGCCAGCTGCATGGCCTTCATGGTGTCGTCCCGGCAATCGGGATAGCCCGAGAAATCGGTTTCGCAGACACCGGTGACCAGCACCGGAAGATCCCGCCGGTACGCCAGCGCCGCCGCCAAGGTCAAGAACAAGAGGTTGCGCCCGGGCACGAAGGTGTTGGGCAGGCCCGAACTTTCCATTTTGAATGCCACGTCGCGCGTCAGCGAACAGTCGCTGAGCTGACCCAGCACGGCGACATCCAGCAGATGGTCCTGTCCCAGCCTGGCAGCCCATTGCGGAAAATGGCTTTTCACTTCACGCAGCACATTCAGGCGCGCCTCCAGTTCCACTTTGTGGCGCTGGCCGTAGTCAAAAGCAATGGTCTCGACCCGCTCGTAGCGGGAAAGCGCCCAGGCCAGACAGGTCGTGGAGTCCTGTCCGCCGGAAAAAAGCACCAGTGCGGCCGTGTGTGCTCGCGCGGACATCGGCAGGGGCAGCAGGGCATCAGAAGAAAGGTTCATGGCAGGCAAAGAAGAGCAAAGTTTTCTAATTGTCCACCCATCAGGCCAAACAAGCATTTTACGCAGGCTGGATATGCGCATACAGCTATAAATTCAGTAGCAAAATCCGTCTGGCGCCTTACGCAAGCCGATTGAAATTTGCATGGCTTTGCGCTGGGAGCACGCCCCTGGGCGGCTGCTGCCAATAAAAAAGCCGGCATGAAGCCGGCTACGCCCTCTGGGCAATTTCAAACCATGGGCGGCTCAAGCAGGCAACGCGCCAGAAGAAAGCTTTTTGCCTGCAAAGCGTCAAGACGGCTCAGGCAGGCAGACACAGTTGAATCAGGTCTTTCGGCCTGTCACCATGCGATACAGGAACAACAGGATGATCGAGCCCAGCACGGCGGCGATGAAGCCCGCTGACTCGCCAGGCCTGTAAAAGCCCAGCGCCTGACCGAGATACGTGGCGATGACAGAGCCCACGATACCAATCAGGGCAGTGATCACAAAGCCGCCTGGATCGCGGCCTGGCATGAGGAATTTGGCGACGATACCGACAATCAGCCCAATGATGATGGTCCAGATAATGCTCATATGTTCTTTCAGTGAGGTTAGGGATTAATGAAATCAAGCGGGAGTCATAGCGCGGCGGCCAGCTCGGCAACGGGCGTCACCGCTGTTGCTTCCTGTTGCGCCATCAGTTCTTCTTTTCGAACCTGAAGTTGTTCGCCCAGCTTGACCAGGTCAAGCTTGGTCTGGCGAACCTTGACAAACATTTCGGTGCGTTCCTCCTTCACGTGATGGTCGATGTATTCGCCCAGCACGGTGACCTTGGCATCGAACATTTCATCATTCGCATCCATGGCCTTGATTTGCGCAATCAGGTCTTTGGCGCTGGCATGCTCGACCGTCGCCTCATTCATCAAGGGGTTGTCCTTGATGGCTTTGCGCGCCGCGGGATAGAAAATCTCTTCCTCAATCGTGGCGTGAACCGTCAACTCCCTGCAGATCTGGTCGGCCAGTTCCCGTTTTTTGGCAACCGAACGGCTGCGGCTTTCAGTCAGCGTCTCGTAGTCCTTGAACATCGCCTTGACCGCCTTGTGGTCGGCGTCCAGCAAGTCGCAGGCGTCTTTTTGCCGTTTTGCTGCAGCGGAAGATTTGGCGGATGCTTTTTTGGCGCTTGCCGATGAAGACTTTTTGGCTGCGGCAGTGGTTGCCATGGGGGTTCCTCCTATTGGTTTTATCGCGGACCGGCACTTCGCCGGACACACAGAGGTTCACATGCGCCTGCTTCCTGTCCTGTCGGAAAAAACCCAAAGAAACGTAGGAATTTTCATAATTTTTCCGGGTAAACGGCCTTGGCCTTGTATGCGCTTGCCTAGCAGCCGCGCCATGACGGAGCAACTGCCGTCAAGACTGCCGACACCAGCAGCCAGATGCAGCGACCTCTTGAAAAGAGACGAAAATTTTCAGCGGGTACACAATTTGCAACATTTACCCTGGCGAGCCAATGGTCATCCAACGCCAACGGAAAACTTGTGTTTGAATGACAGTACGCGGCTCAACAACAGGGAGTGCATCATGCAAACCAGCTCACTCAGTCCCCAGGCGCCCATCTTCACCCTGCCTATCGCCAAGGTGCGAAGCGTGTACCAGACCGCCGATGTCGAGCGCCGGCTCGACAAGCTGCAAACCCACAGCGAATCGCGCGAGCACGACAGCCTGCGCAGCACCTACGAGCGCATGCTGCAGCGTGGCCCCGAACGTTTTCAGATGAAACCCAGCGGCATTCCTGAAATGGCGTCGCTCTACGACGCGCTGCCCAACTTTACCGACGTGCTTGACGACGTGCGCCGGCATGTGGCGCTGAGCCAGGACAGCACCGATGGCCTTGAAGTCACGCCCATGCTGCTGCTTGGCAAGCCCGGCATCGGGAAGACGCATTTCGCCAAACAGATCGCCGACCTGATCGGCACGGGCATGAACCTGGTGTCGATGGGCTCGCTTACCGCGGGCTGGCTGTTGTCGGGCTCGGCGTCGCAGTGGAAAGGCGCCAAGCCCGGCAAGGTCTTCGAGTCGCTGGTGGATGGCAAGTACGCCAATCCGGTCATCGTGATCGATGAGATCGACAAGGCGGCCAGCGACGCCCAGTACGACCCGCTGGGCTCCCTGTACAGCCTGCTTGAGCACGACACGGCTGCCGCGTTCGTGGACGAGTTTGCCGAGGTGCCTATCGATGCGAGCCAGGTGCTCTGGATCACCACCGCCAACGATGCGCGCAGCATTCCCAACCCGATCTTGAACCGGATGAATGTGTTCGAGATTCAGCCGCTCACGCCCAGCCAGGCGCGGCACATCGCCTTGCGCCTTTACCAGTCAATCCGTGCCAGCCACGATTGGGGTTCGCGGTTCGATGACGTGCCGCAAGACGATTTGCTGGACCAGCTGGCCACACTGGTGCCGCGGGAAATGCGTCGCCTGTTGATGGCGGCATTCGGCAACGCGCGCCTCGCAAGCCGGAGCACGCTTCAGGTGGACGACCTTCCACGCGGCGCCGCGAGCAAGGGACGCATCGGCTTTATGCAATAGGCGAGAGTGGCCCAGGGTGATGGCCAGGGTTGGACCGACTGCGTTTTGCCTGCGCTTTGACAAGCCAACAATTTTTTAACATGAAATAGGCCTTCAGCGCTTACGCATGCTACACAAGTAGCTATTAATTTAATAGCAATGAGGGCGGTGTTAGGACACGCGGCCATTGCACGCCAGAGTGATGCCGCTCCGGATTTGAAATCATTTGATTTCAAGGCAAAAGGCAAAAAGAAAAAGCCAAAAGCCTGAGGCAAGCCCGGCGCGGGACGACGACCGGTAATTACCGGGCTGCGCGGTCTTCGCCACCTGGCAGCGCCGTCAATTCTTCGATTGTGCGCAAGATATCGGCAGGGTCGGCAGGCTTGACAAGGTGGGCGCTGAAGCCCGCCGCGGTGGCGGCATCCTTGTCCTGGACTTGCCCATACCCGGTCAGCGCTATCAAGGGAATGGAGCGGTTGGCCGGATCTTCCCTTAAACGCCTGGCGACTTCGTAGCCGCTCAGGTCGGGCAAGCCGACATCCATCAGCACCACATCAGGCCGCACGCGCGGAATGATGTCCAGGGCGGCAGCCCCATCCGCTGCTTCGATGACTTCCAGGCCGAACAGGGACAGCAGCTCGGCCATCATCGTGCGTGCGTCCGCGTTGTCCTCGACATAGACGATTTTCAGGTGGTTCTGCACTTTGATCGGCTCTTCCAATAAATCTGCATTTTGACCGGGAACCTGGGGAATGGAGAAAGTAAACGTGCTGCCTTGGTTCGCACCTGCACTGGTCGCGGTCACTTCGCCACCATGAAGCTCAACGAGCTGCTTGACCAACGCCAGGCCAATCCCCAGCCCGCTTTGCATCCCGTCAAATGGGGCCGGGCCCTGGAAAAACGGCTCGAACACGCGGGTCAGAAGCTCCGGTGGCATGCCGCTGCCTGTATCTTGAATCGTTACCACCGCACGGCCGGACAGCGCCTCAACCCGCACATTGATTTGCCCCCCCGGGCATCGAAAACTTGAGCGCGTTACCCAGCAGATTGTTCAGTATCTGCTCCAGCCTGACCCCGTCGCCGTTGACCCAGACCGAATCAGCCCGCACCACGATCCTGGTTTTTTGGTCCCCTTCGGTAGTGCGTAGCGCTTCGACGCAGTTGTTCACGCACTCGGCCAGGTCAAGCGGCGCCTTGACAAGCTCGATTTTGCCTGCCAGCAGCCGGCTGACATCGAGCAAGTCATCCACGATATGCCGCAGATGCCGGTTCTGGCGGCTGATGATGCCCGTGCAGCGCACCAGCCGCCTGCTGTCGGCACCTGGTATTTCCAGCAGCGCAATGGCGCCCGAAATAGCCGCCAGCGGGTTGCGCAACTCATGGCCCAGCATGGCAAGGAACTTGTCCTTGGCAATATTCTGCGCTTCAGCGGCCTGCCGGGCTTGCGTCGCGGCTTGCAGCAGATTGAGTTTTTCCTGTTCGGCCACCTGCCGGGCCGTGCGCTCAAGCTCCAAAAGGGTGCCGGCGTCCGCCAAGGCAAAATTGAACGCATTGACCTCATGGATGCTGGACGCCAGGACCACTGGTTTGCGGCCTTGGCCGAGTTCGATGGCCGCCACCTGCGCACTTTCAAAGGCCTCCATCAGGCGGCGTCCGAAAACAGCAATCGCCACGACAGCCGCCGCGACTGCCAGCAAGATGCCAATCAAGGCGACCTGAACCGCGCGCTGGGCAGCCGCTTCAATCGAGGTCACCGGCGCGGCAACGGCAATGGTCCAGCCGGTCAATGCCGAATGGGCAAAAGCATCGTAGGAATCGACTCCTTCAAGGGTGGTATGCCTGATCAGCCCATCCTGCGCGGCGGCGGCCGAAACCAGTTCCGGCCGTGCCGGCTGGCCAAGCAACTCGTCGGCTCTGTGGCTGCGCGAGATGAATTTGCCCGTTTTGTCAATCACCGCCACCACCCAGTCTGCCGGCAATGGATGCTGCAAGGCGGTTTTTTTCCAGTGGTCCACGGAAAAGGCTTGCGCGACAACCAGGGACTTTCCGCCCGACGCTGCGGCGGGCAGGTAGATCGTGATGAGCTTTTTGCCGGTGACAGGCCCTGTGAACACGTCGGTAATCAACGGTTTTTGCGTGGCAATGACCTTTTTTACCCGCTCCAGGGACACGGCAGGCGGGGGTGGCGTTCCAAAAGGAACCGCTGTGTTGAGCAGTTGCGTCCCCGAACTGTCAAGCAACAACGTCCACACATCGGGAGGCACATCCTGCGCTTTCGCCTGGCCATAAAAAGCCTCGAAATTCCCGGTTTCCAGGTGGGGGGAAGTGCCCAGTGCCTTGAGCCCCGACAGCGACCCTTGCACCTCCCGATCCACGATCAACGCCGTTGCCCGGACCGTTTCACTGAGACCCCGCAAAGCCGCCTTTCGCTCGCCTTCCATGATCTTGTCAAGCGCAATGCCTGCTGCCATCACGACGGGCAGAATGAACGCTGCCGCCATGACAACCAGCTGGGTACGAACTCTCATGAAAAGATTTTTACATGGTCAGGCCTTTTTTGTCGGTATAGGAAGAGACACCGAACGGGGGGTAATCGAGTCTTTTTACACGTTTTAACTAAAGTTCGGCTAACCCTGCGCCTTGAAAGAATGAGCCATATGGACTAACCAAGCGCATTCTGTGTGAACTGCGTCACAGTTGCTGTCCAGAAGCTGATCCGCACGGAGAAAGCAGGCTTAAACTAACTTTACGATTAGTTTCATTTGTCGCTGTTTTTTCGGCAGAGCTTTAGGAGGTTATATGGCTATCCCCACCATTCTTGTTGAAGACTGCAAGGCCTTTAGAGACCGTTTGGTCACCTCTATTGAAGAGTCAACCGAGGTGCGGATCGTTGCCGAGGCGCAAACCCCTTCGCAGGCACTGGCCCTGGTGGCCGAACTAGGAAGCAGCTGGGAACTGATGATCCTGGACCTCTTTTTGAAGGAGGGCACCGGCCTGAGTGTCCTGCAGGCTTGTCGTGAACGCTTGCCACACCAGCACATCGTCGTGCTCACCAATATGGCAACCCCTGAAATGAAGCGGCAGTGCCTGAAACTCGGCGCGGACGAGGTGCTCGACAAGTCAAGCGAGCTGGACCGGCTCTTCGAGCGCTGCGATCTTTACCACATGGCCTGATGGCTTCCAGCCAGCTGGCCTGTGCTTTCCTTGCCATGGCGCGGCACTGGCGGCGACCGCCTCAAACGGCAAGGCGGCGAAGCCGGCACGGCGCCGGCCATGACAGCGCCATACTTTTCATGTTTTATATCAACTCTATTTGTGTCTTGTGTTAAACAATGCTATTTGAAATTTAACGCTTGATTTGACAAAACCAATCAGTTTCAGCATTTCGCTCAGCGCATGAATGCTTTTTCTGGTTTGCCCGCCGAGCATCCGCTATCGACCTTTTCAAGGTGACAGCATGGGCCTGTTCTTGAATTGCCCTGCAACAAAAGCAGGCGCCGAACCCACCGCATGACCTGCCCAACACACCAACGCACGCTAAAAACGGGCGCTTTGCACTTGCTCGACAGTTGAAGCATCGTGTTACTGAGTTAATTGACACATGTTGAGCCGGTGCAGAAGATCAGCTTACTTTCCATTCGCAAACTGTTCACCGGTTCCGGGCAGATCAGCAGCCCAGGAATGCGCCTTTCCTTCACCTCGCCATGGCTTCGTTGCCAGGCTGCCTTCAATATCGAACCTGGCCATCAAAGGGAGCGCCAGGCTTTTATTCCTTGGCTTGTCATTCAGCTTCGTGCCCAAAAAAAATGAACTTTTTCTCTTCAAAATCCAGCCCATCCCCCTCAACGCCCAAGCGCAGCATTAAAAGCGCACTCACAGCGGCCGCTGTGTTTTGCCTCAGCCAAGCGGCCAGTGGCGTCGAACTCGCACCCTACTTTCATTCCTGGGATGGCTCCTTGATGGAGGCGAAACAGGCTGCGGGAATGAACAGCGCGATGCTTTCCTTCGCCGTCACCAGGGGCACATGCGCCTTTGACCCGTCTTTGCTGGAGAAGCTTCCCGAAGCGCGCAACTATGTCGCCGCTGGTGGCCGGTTGTACATCTCATTTGGCGGAACCGACGGCATCTACGCCGAGATTGCCTGCAAGGACGATGACCAGCTCTTCAACATGATGGAAAAGCTGATGCTCGATGCCGGAACCCGGCGGCTGGAGTTTGACATTGAGGGCCATCAGGTTCTGAACAAGGAAGGCAACGCCCGCAGAGCCCGCGTGCTGGCTCGGCTCCAGGCGAAATACCCTGATCTTTACATTTGCATTTCGCTTCCTGGCTGGCTGCGCGGCTTCAGCGCCGATTCGATGGATTTATTGCAAACGACATTGGCCGCAGGCGTGAGAATAGACATTGTCAATGTGATGGCGCAGAGCTTTGGCGTTGAAAATATCAAAACCATGGTCTCCCCGCCCACCGTGGCGCAGGCGGCCATCATGACGTACCTGGCGGCGGCCAATCAGATGACGACGCTTTTTCCGAATCGGACCCCGGCGCAGATGAACGCGATGATGGGGATTTCACCCATGATTGGAATGAACGACGACGGTGCGATCTTCACCTTTGCCGATGCGCAAAGGATTGCCGACTTTGTCAAATCCAACGGGATCGGGTTTCTTTCTTACTGGTCTTTTCAAAGAGACCGGGCCCAGGCCGCCAACGGCGCGACCAACTTGAGCGCCTTCAGCGGCGTGGCGCAGTCAGACTTCCAGTATTTCAAGATTTTCCAGTCTGCTGGCGGCGCTGCCACGCCTACCCCCACACCGACACCAACACCAACACCTACGCCGACTCCGACTCCGACTCCGACTCCGACTCCGACACCCACGCCTACGCCCACGCCCGCCTGCAGCAGCTACCCAGCCTGGAGCAGCACCAAATGGTATGTTGCCGGAAACATCGTGACGCAGACGGGCAAAACCTACATCGCCACCAAGCCCAACGAAAATTCAACCCCCATGTGGACGCCGACCCACTGGGCGGTCTATGCCTGTTCGGGAACGCCAGCGCCAGCGCCGACCCCAACCCCTGTTCCAGCACCAGTCCCAGAGCCCACAGCAAGCTGCAGCAGCGCTTCAGCCTGGATCAGCACGAGATGGTATGTTGCCGGAAACATCGTGACGCAGACGGGCAAAACCTACATCGCCACCAAGCCCAACGAAAATTCAACCCCCATGTGGACACCGACCCACTGGGCGGTCTATGCCTGTTCGACGGCCCCGGCGCCAACGCCAACGCCAACGCCAACGCCAACGCCAACGCCAACGCCAACCCCGACCCCGACACCTCCACCCGCGCCCGCATGCAGCGGTTCAATCTGGGTACAGGGGAAAAGCTATCCCGCCGGCAGCATCGTGTCGTACAACGGCAGGCTGTATTTCGCCAAGTACGCCAACCCGGGCTACAACCCCACCATCAGCACCTATTACTGGGCTCCGCACGCCTGCTAGCGCGGCTTCACCGGACAGGCGACAGCGAAGCCGGGCCGCCTTTCTGCTCCTGAATTCATAGCTGCTTGCGCAGGTACCGCCTGCGCTGCAGCCCGTTTTGATCAAAAACGGTGCTGTTTTTCCGGCTTTCCCGGGCATTTCTCCCTCCTCCGCTGGGGGAAGGTTGGAATGGCGGCCAGCGGGGTCGAACGCCCGCCGCCGGCTTTTTCCAAGCTGGCCCGAGGCAGGCCGGGCTGTCCCCGATGGCCGCCCGCCCCTTACTCCACCGTGACGCTTTTTGCCAGGTTGCGCGGCTTGTCCACATCGGTTCCCCGAGCGCAGGCCGTGTGGTAGGCCAGCAACTGCAGCGGCACCACGTGCAGCATCGGGCTGAGCGCGCCGTAGTGCTCGGGCATGCGGATGACGTGAACGCCTTCGCTGCTGTCGATATGGCTGTCGGCATCGGCCAGCACGTAGAGCACGCCGCCCCGGGCGCGGACTTCCTGCATGTTGCTTTTGAGCTTTTCCAGCAGCGCGTCGTTGGGCGCGACGGTGACGATCGGCATGGCATTGGTGACGAGCGCCAGCGGGCCGTGCTTGAGCTCGCCGGCCGGGTAGGCCTCGGCATGGATGTAGCTGATCTCCTTGAGCTTGAGCGCGCCTTCCAGCGCGATCGGGTAATGCAGGCCGCGCCCCAGGAACAGCGCATTTTCTTTTTTCGCGAAGTCCTCGGCCCAGCTGATGACCTGCGGCTCCAGCGCCAGCACGGCCTGGAGCGCGGCGGGCAGGTGGCGCAGCGCCTTGAGGTGCGCCGCTTCGTCGTCGTCGCTCAGCCGCCCCTTGGACTGCGCCAGTGCCAGTGTCAGCAGGAACAGGCCGGCAAGCTGGGCGGTGAACGCCTTGGTCGAGGCCACGCCGATTTCGACGCCGGCGCGGGTGATGTAGGCCAGCTTGCATTCGCGCACCATGGCCGAGGTGGCCACGTTGCAGATGGTCAGCGTCTGCGTCATGCCCAGGCTTTGCGCATGGCGCAGCGCGGCCAGCGTGTCGGCGGTTTCGCCGCTCTGGGTGATGGTGACCACCAGCGTCCTGGGGTTGGGCACCGAACTGCGGTAGCGGTATTCGCTGGCCACTTCGACCTGGGTCGGGATTTTCGCGATCGATTCGAGCCAGTATTTGGCCGTGCAGCCGCTGTAGTAGCTGGTGCCGCAGGCCAGGATCAGCACCGAATCGATGTCCTTGAAGGTGCGCCAGGCCTGGTCGCCGAACAGCTCGGGCACGATGCCGTTCACGCCTTCGAGCGTGTCGGCAATGGCGCGCGGCTGCTCGAAGATCTCTTTTTGCATGTAGTGGCGGTAGGGGCCCAGCTCGGCCGCGCCGCTGTGGGCATGCACGGTCTTGACCTCGCGCTCCACGCGCTGGTGGTCGCGGTCGAAAGTCCAGTACTTGCCCAGCTGCAGGTCGACCAGGTCGCCTTCTTCCAGGTACACGATCTGGCTGGTGACGCCGGCCAGCGCCATGGCGTCGCTGGCCAGGAAGGTTTCGCCGTGGTCGGCGCCCACGCCCAGAATCAGCGGCGAGCCGGCCCGGGCGCCCACGACGCGGTGCGGCTCGTCCTTGCAGAACGCGGCAATCGCATAGGCCCCGTGCAATTGCGCCACGGTGGCTTTCAGCGCCTCGAACAGGTCGCCGTCGTACAGGCTGTCCATGAGGTGCACGATGACTTCGGTGTCGGTCTGGCTGTGGAACACATAGCCCCGAGCCTGCAGCGCGGCGCGCAGCTCGTCATGGTTTTCAATGATGCCGTTGTGCACCAGCGCCACCTTGCCGGGGCGCGCAGAAGCATCGCCACCCGTGCCATGGCTGAAATGCGGGTGCGCGTTGTGAACGGCCGGAACGCCATGCGTGGCCCAGCGGGTGTGCGCAATGCCAGTGCCGCCTTCGATGTGGTCAGCGCTGACCTGCGCCTGCAGCTCTGAAACACGCGACGTGCTTCGCGCGCGCTTCAGTCCATCGGCATACACGGCCACGCCGCAGGAGTCATAGCCCCGGTATTCGAGCCGCTGCAGGCCCTGCACCAGGATGGGAACAATGTTTCGGGTAGAGACCGCTGCAACGATGCCGCACATAAAAACTCCATAAAAAATTAGTTGGCTCATGCTACGGCTTGAGCATTTTCTTTTGTGATTGATTTTTTAATGATTTTGTAATTTAATTTCAAATATCAAAATAAATTGAATTTAATTTCATATAAACCATTTTTATGGAACAAATCGACATTGATGCCACCGACCTCAAACTGCTTGAACTGCTGCAAACCGACGCAAGCCTGAGCAATCAGGCGCTTGCCGAGCAGGTGCATGTCTCGCCGCCGACCTGCCTGCGGCGCGTCAAGCGGCTGTGGGACACGGGCCTGATCGAGCGTGAAATCGCCGTGCTGAATGCCGACAAGCTGGCGGGCACGCTGGGCTGCGGCTTGACGGCAGTGGTGGAAATCTCCCTGGACCGCCAGGGCGCCGAGTGGCTTGAGGCCTTCGAGGCGCGGGTGGCGCAGAACAACGCCGTCCAGCAGTGCTACCGCGTGTCGCCGGGGCCGGACTTCATCCTGGTGGTGCAGGTGGCCGACATGCCGGCCTACCTGGCGCTGTCGCAGCGGCTTTTCAGCAGCGATGCGAATGTGCGCAACGTGAAGGCATTCTTCAGCGTCAAGCGGGCAAAATTTCAACCAAAAGTGCTGCTTGCGCAATGAATACGGACGTATTTAGCTATTGATTTGGTAGCACTTTCTGAATTGAAGACGCCCTGATATCGCAGCTGCCCGCTTCGGCCACACGGTGCGACTGATGGCACCCCAGTTCGTCATTCCCTACCGTCTCTCGGGCAAGCGCGGCAAGAACAATGCTCCCGATGCCGCCGCCATCTGCGAAGCCGTTACCCGTCCCAACATGCGCTTGGTGCCCGTCAAGAACACCGAGCAGCTGGGCCAGCTGCTGGTGCACCGCGCCCGTCAGGGGTTTGTGGAGCAGCGCAGCGCCACGCTCAACCGCGTCCGTGGCCTGCTCTCGGCAGTTGGGCATCGTGCTGCCGCTCAAGGCCGCTGGGCAAGGCGAAACGCATTCCGTGATCCATCGCTTCGCGATGCATCACGGTTGGGTCAGTGGTTGACTTTTTGGGAAAAGCCCTTGTAGCAGAGTACAGCAACTGGACTTGCTCAAACGAATGCCGCTTCCGCGCGATGGCTCCCGATCTGATGCGCCGCTCGCCGGCGAGCTGGAGGCGCAAGGCATTCGCGTCGGACGCAGGAACCGCGTCCGGGCCACGGCACGATCCGGCGGGGTGCTCGACGCTACGATCACGGATGTGTTGACGCGCGATGTTCCGTCCGTAGTATGGCGGGAGCATCTAAAGAGGCGTGCCACAGCCAGCTGGACAGCCTCTGCATTGCTGTTTGTGCTCATGAGCAGGTGCCTGCAAGCGCTGCTTCCCGCCTCTCACCCGCGCTGAACAAAGATCGAGCAGCTCAAGCGCAGTGCACAGAACACATTGTTTCTAGTCAGTCCTTGGGCGGCGCGGCCGCGACATGATAGTCTTTGCCAGCCCGCTGGGACGCATATTCATTTCACTGTCACGGAGCATTCAGATGAACGCAGTTCGGAGAGCACTTGCGGCATCAGTATTCACCGCCTTTGCGCTCGGGCAATTAGCCTGGGCTCAGCCCGCCGCAGCACCTGACGCAACCGCTAAACCCTCTTTCCAACCAAAGGTCGGACAAGCAGGCAAGGACGTCATGTGGGTGCCTACCAATCAGGCCCTTGTTAATCGCATGCTTGACATGGCCAAGCTCACGCCCCAGGACCGCCTCGTCGACTTGGGTTCGGGGGACGGGCGCACCGTGATCACCGCAGCCAAGCGCGGTGCCACCGCACGCGGCATCGAGTTCAATCCAGACATGGTGGCGTTAGCCCGGCGCACCGCTGCAGCCGAAGGCGTCGAGAGTCGGGCGAGCTTCGAGCAGGCGGACATCTTTCAGTCGGACTTCAAGAACGCGAGCGTCGTGACGCTGTTCCTCCTGCCAGACCTGAACGAGAGGCTGCGCCCCACCCTGCTGGCGATGAAGCCCGGCACTCGCATCGTATCCAATTCCTTCCTGATGGGAGACTGGGAGCCGGATGAAAGTGCCCAGGTGACCGAGGGTTGCGCTACCTACTGCGTGGCCCATAGATGGGTTGTCCCCGCTCAGGTTGCGGGAAGCTGGCGCGTCGGCAACCAGCAGTTGGCCCTTCATCAGCAATACCAGATTGTCTCGGGCAGCTTGCGGCAAGGAACGTCCACCCTGCCGATCACAAACGGTCGATTGGACGGCGAGCGGATCCGCTTCACAGCCGGCGGGCGGCGCTATGTCGGCGAAGTCTCCGGCAACGCGATTCGTGGAACGGCGAATGGAACGATGCCATGGACAGCGACCCGCGAACCCGGCTGAGCAGCAGTAGTCAGCTGCTTTCGCGCACGCTGCGCCGCCGGCCAAGGCAAGAATTGGCGCAAACCCGATCCCGCCAGCAGCGCCTTGTCTTTACAAAGCCTTGGGAGAGGTCTTCACGGGCGTCACCAAAGTACCCGACCCTAAAGATACCGCCGCAATCTCCGCCAGCGGCGTCACGCTGCTGATCGTGCCGGAAATTTCAACCGCTTCCTCATCGTCGAGCATCGTCACCTGGCCGCCCACCCAGTTCTCGGTCATGCTGAACTGCACCGTGGTGGACGCCAAAGGCTAGAAATTGACCAGCATCAGGGTTGAGGGCAATGGAGGCGCTGAATTTTCTGAGTTCAAGGGCAACTTCTCGCTGGCAGCCGTCAGGGCCTCCAACGATGCGCTGAAGAAACTGGTCAAAGCCTTGGCGGAATCCAGCGAATTGCGCCTGTAACGGACATGATGAGGCAGCCAAAGGCAGCCTCATCATCAGCCCTTGGGCTTCTTCACCGGCCGCGCCCAGTTCTCAATCGTCAGCTGCCGGCCCCGCGCCACGCTCAAGGCGCCCGCCGGTGCGTCCTTGGTCAGGGTCGAGCCGCCGGCAACCGTTCCGCCGGCGCCTATCGTCAGCGGCGCCACCAGCACGCAGTTGCTGCCGACATGCACATCCGCCTCGATGACGGTGCGGTGCTTGTTGGCGCCGTCGTAGTTGGCGGTGATGCTGCCGGCGCCGTAATTCACCCGTTCGCCCACCGTGGCGTCGCCCAGGTAGGCCAGGTGGTTGGCCTTGGCGCCTTTGGCCAGCGTCGAATTCTTGACCTCGACGAAATTGCCGATATGCACCTCGGCCCCCAGCACGGCGCCGGGCCGCAGCCGGGCGAACGGGCCGACCAGCGCGCCCTCGCCGACCTGCACGCCGAGCGCTTCGCCGTCGATATGGGTGAAGGGGTGGATCACCGCGCCGGCGGCGATGACCGCATGGGCGATCACGCAGTTGGCTCCGATGCGCACGCCCTCGCCCAGGCTGACGCGGCCTTCGAACACGCAGTTCACGTCAATCTCGACATCGGGGCCGCAGTCGAGCGTGCCGCGCACATCCAGCCGCGCCGGGTCGGCCAGGCGCACGCCCTGCTCCATCAGGCCGACGGCCAGCCGCTGCTGGTACACCCGCTCCAGCTCGGCCAGCTGCACCGGGCTGTTGACGCCGGCGACCTGGGCGCCGTCGGTGATCTGGTGGGCCACCACGGCCACGCCATCGGCGACCGCGAACTTCACGATGTCGGTCAGGTAATACTCGTTCTGCGCGTTTTTGTTGTCCAGCCGGGCCAGCCAGCCGCGCAGCAGCCGCGTCGGCACGGCCATGATGCCGCTGTAGATTTCCTGGATGGCGCGCTCGTCTTCGCCGGCGTCCTTGTGCTCGACGATGGCGCGCACCTGGCTGGAGGCCTGGGCGCCGGCGCGCACGATGCGCCCGTAGCCGGTCGGGTCGGCCATGGTCAGGGTCAGCAGGGCCAGCCGCTGGCCGTCGCACTGGGCCAGCAGGGCCTCCAGGGTGGCCGCCTGCGTGAGCGGCACGTCGCCCGACAGCACCAGCGTGATGCCGTCATCCAGCAGCGCGGGCAGGGCCTGCTGCACGGCATGACCGGTGCCGAGCTGCGGCTCCTGGCGTGCGAATTGAAGGCTCAAACCGGCTGCAGCGCCCGTCCTTGCTGCGCAGGCTGCTTCCACTTGCATAGCACCGTGGCCGGTGATCACGACCGCCTGGCGGGCCGACAGGCGCGCCGCGCACTCCATGACATGGGCCAGCAGGGCCCGGCCGCCCAGGCGGTGCAGCACCTTGGGCAGGCTGCTTTTCATCCGCGTGCCTTTGCCGGCGGCCATGATGACGACGTCGAGGGGGTGGGTTGCCATGAAATGTCCTGTGAAGTAGTGAAGAGGTGGATCAGCCAATGCCCGGCAGCGCGGGCGGAGCCCAGTTTTTCGTGCGCAGATTATCGGCGTCCTCGCGATGCCGGCGCCAGCCGCGAGGGGTCAGCCACAAGCTCACAGCAGCGGAACCTTGCGCGGTGGCGCGTCGTAGTAGTCGGCCAGGCGCTGCAGGGCCTGGGGGTTGAGCAGCCAGAGCCGTCCATCGCGGATCACATGCAGCCCGAGCTGCTGCAGGCGCCGCAGGGTTTTATTGGTGTGCACCAGCGACAGGCCCAGCGTGTCGGCGATGTGCTGCTGGTTGATGGGAAATTCAACCGAACCGTCCTGCGCCAGGCCCAGCCGCTCCAGCCGGCGGTGCAAATGCATCAGCAGCATGGCGACCCGCTCGGCCGCATTGCGCCGTCCCGCCGAGAGCAGGTTGTCGTCCACCATGCCTTCCTCGCGCGCCGCCAGCCAGGTGATGTCGTAGCCCAGGCTGGGGTGGCGGCGAAACAGCTCCCACAGCCCTTCGCGCGGAAACGCGCACAGGCTGATGTCGGTCACGGCTTCAATCCCGTGCATGGCGCCGTCGCTGAACTCCTGCTGCAGGCCGATCAGGTCGCCCGGGAGCAGAAAATTGAGAATCTGCCGCCGTCCGTCGCTCAGGGTTTTGTAGCGAAAGGCCCAGCCGCCGTACAGGGTAAAGAGCTTGCCGCTCGGCTTTTGCTCATGGATGAGCGTGCCGCCCGCCTGCACCGTCAGGGTGCCGCTGCGAAAGGACTCGATGAACTCCAGCTCAGCGGCGGCGACCGGCGTGAACACGCCCGTGCGCCGCAATCGGCAGGCTGCACAGGCGGGCGGGCATGGGGCTGATTCGGACAGGTAGCGCGTCATGAAGGCTGCACAGTGAACAGAGGAAAGGAGAGGAAAGGACGAAGGCGAGCCGCGATACAAAGAGAAAGAGCGCAGCTATGTCTTATGACATTGCATGCGGTAGAGCTGGCCACTACATTTTCGCCTACCCATGCGCAGCTATACCGGCCTTCAGGAAATCCTCTACGTCAGCACGATCGCGGCGGACGCCCCGGTGCGCGTGGTCGCTGAGATTGCAGCCAGGGCGCGCATCAGCAACCAGGCGCTGGACATCACCGGGCTGCTGGTTTTTGACGGCTTGCATTTTTGCCAGCAGCTCGAAGGCGGCGCCCGCAAGGTCATGGAATTGATGCTGCGGATCTGCGAAGACCCGCGCCACACCCATGTGTCCATCCTGCACCATGGGCCGCTGGAAAAGCGCCGCTTCAGGCAATTCAGCCTGGGCTTCAGCCCGGTCGATGACGTCCACTTGCTGGCGCGGCTGCAAACGCTTCAGGGCCCTGACGCCGTCGAGGCGTTCGTGGCGATGCTGTCCAGCCTGGACCTGCCTGCCTGAAGCCGGTGCCAGCCGGTTTCAGGCGTAGCGCTGCGCCCTGGTAGCGCCAGGCGGCGGCCCTAAAAACCCGTTGCGGCCTTCGCTACGGCAGCTTGCGCGCGGGCCAGCCCCTGGTGGGCCAGGCCATGGGCCAGCCGGCGCACGGCCTGGGCCGCCAGCCCCATGGCCAGGCGCAAATCCACCAGCGGCTGAACCACGCCGGTGCGCCAGCTGGTGGCGCTGGGTGCCCAGCTGAAACAGGCGGGCGCCGGTTCGCCGGGCAGGTAGGGCTCCAGCACCACCGCCTCGCCGGGCACAAGCGGCAGGCGCTGCCCGCAGCGCAGGAAATGGTCGCCGGCCCGCGCCGCCACGTGAGGCCCGGCCTGCTCAAGGGTGGCCCAGACCCCGCCATGGGTGATGTGCAGCACGCCGCGCTGCCGCACCTGCAGGGTCATGGCGCGGCCCGGCGCCAACCGGCCCAGGCAGGCCTGGTGGCCAAGCCGGGTCTTTGCCGTGTGCAGCGGCTGCGCAGGTGGTTGGGTGGACTGAAGGCCTGGATCATGGCGGGTGGCGTTTTGCATGGCGTTCTCCGAAATGCGTCAATCGGGTGTGACTTGGATAGGAATGATCGGGTGGCGCGCCCGCTGCGTCCAATGAAATCGCGGTACGCTATTCATGCCATAAACGCATTAATGGCCTTTCTTTTCTTTTTCAAAGACCATGCAGCACCCATCGATCCACCACCAGCGCTCCCGGCCGATCGGCGCCGGCCAGCTGCGCGCCTTCGAAGCCGTTGCCCGGCACCTGAACTTCAGGGCGGCGGCCGACGAGCTCTCGCTCACCCAGTCGGCGGTGAGCCGCCAGATCCAGGGGCTGGAGGACGATGTCGGCGTCGCTTTGTTCCTGCGCCATACCCGGGCCGTCGAGCTGACCGGCGCGGGCGCGCTACTGCTGCGCGCAGTGATACCGTCGCTGGAGCGCATCGACGGCGCGGTGCGCATGATCCGCCAGAGCGCGGGGCGCAAAAGCGTCGCCATCAGCACCTGGGCCTCGTTTGCCTCGATGTGGCTGATTCCCCGGCTGGAGGCTTTTCAGGAGGCGCATCCCGATATTGACATTCGCATTGATGCGACAGACACGCTGGTCGACCTGGACACCGCCGACGTCGACCTGGCCCTGCGCTACAGCCTGCCGGCCCATGTGCCGTCGCAGGCCTTTCGCCTGTTCGGCGAGCAGCTCACGCCGGTGGTCAGCCCCTGGCTGCTCAAGAGCGGCCCGCGCCTGCAAAAAGTCGAGGACCTGGCCCGCTTCGCCCTGGTCGAGGCCAGCGACGCGCACCGGAGCCAGCACATGGAGTGGCTGAGCTGGCAGCGCTGGTTTGAAATGCACCACGTCAGCGGGCTGGAGCCCAAGCGCTGGCTGTATTTCAACTACGCCCACCAGATTGCCCAGGCCGCGCTGACCGGCCAGGGCGTGGCGCTCGTGCGCACGCCGCTGATTGCCGAAAGCCTGGCATCGGGCGACCTGGCCGAGCCTTTCCCGCAGCTGCGGCTGGACTCTCCCCTGGCGTACTGGCTGATCGTCGGGGCGCGCAATGCCGCCCGGCCCGAAGTGGTCGCGTTTTGCAGCTGGCTCAAGGCGCAGGCCGCGCAAACGCGGGAGGCGATCGGGGATGGGCCCGACCCGGAGACGGTGGACAACCTCGATTGAAAGGCACGCAACAGGGGCACTGACGCGGCGCATTGCCGCGAGGCCTGTACGGCACCCTGCAAATTCAGCGGCTCAGCCTGTTCAAACCGGCCAGGCCACGCCGTTGTCGTTGAGCAGCACATCGAGCGCGATGTCGTGCGGCTCGGGCGCCAGGTCGGGCAGCCAGCCGTGGCTGAACCCCAAGCCGACCGTGACCGGACGCGGCGCCAGGGTGGCCAGCGTGCGGTCGTAAAAGCCGCCGCCATAGCCCAGCCGGTAGCCGCCCGGCCCGTAGCCCACGCAGGGCACGAACAGCAGCGTGGGATTGATGATCTCGGTGTCCTTGGGCTTGGGAATGCCGTAGGCGTCTTCCTCCATCGGGCAGCCGGGGTACCAGGCATGGAAAGTGAGCGTCTTGTGCAGCTTGTCGACCACCGGCAGGCCAATCTTGCGCGGCGACCGGCCCGCTATGCTTTCTGTAGCTAACTGCGCTTGCCCCGCCTGCGCCAGAGACACATTTTCCTGAAATTCCGGGCTCAGCACCGCGTCCTCCTGCCAGCGGTAGAGGGCGGGCAGCGGGTCAAACTCGCCCTTGATGGGCCAGTAGGCGCCGATCACCTCATGGGGCGAGCCCACCAGCCAGATGCGCATCACCTGCTGCAGCCTGGCGGCGCGGGCCAGGCGGTCGGGCATGTCAAGGCGCGATTGCACCAATGCTTTGCGTGTGCTTAATTTGTCCATAATCCCCCGATGCTATACAAATTTCTTTTCAGCGCGGCCGTTTCCCTCGCACTGGCCGCGCCTGCCGGGGCCCAGAGCCCTTCCCCAGTCATGCCGCCGGGGGCCAATGCCGCCGGCGACGGCCTGATCGTGGAGATGAACAAGGCCTTCCGGCGCGGCGACAAAGCCCGGCTGATGCAGCTGCTGCCCCAGGCCCGGGGCCATGCGCTGGAGCCCTGGGCCGCCTACTGGGAACTCAAGGCACGCCTGAACGAAGCCAGTCCCCAGGAAATACGCGACTTCATGGCCCGCTACGCCGGCAGCTACCAGGAAGACCGCCTGCGCAACGACTGGCTGCTGCTGCTGGGCCAGCGCCGCGACTGGGCCGCTTTTGCCGCCGAATACCCCACTTACCGCATGGGCGACGACCGCGAGGTGCGCTGCTATGCCCTGCTGGTCGAGCACCTGAAGAACCCGGCGCTCGATGCGCCGCTGTCCGAAGAGGTGCGCCGGAACTGGTACGCCCAGCGGGACGCCGACAACGGCTGCACCGCCGCCGCCGAGCGCCTGGTGGGAGCCAAGAACCTGACGCCGCTCGATGCCTGGCAAAAGGCGCGGCTGTCGCTCGAAGCGAACCGGCCCCGCGCCGCCAGTGATGCCGTGGCCATCGTCGCGCCGGAGGCGCTGGGCATGGTGGCCGAGCTGACCAGCAGCCCGGTGAGGTTCCTGGCCGGCAAGCACCTGGCGCTGCGCACCGTGCGCAAGGAAATCATCACGCTGGCGCTGGTCAAGCTGGCCGTCAGCGATTCGGAGGGCGCGGCGGCCCAGCTCGACGGCAAATGGGCGCTGCAGCTCACGGCCGAGGAGCGCAACTGGCTCTGGGGCCTGATCGGCAAGCTGACCGCCAGCCGGATGGGCACGCAGCCTGCCGGCGATGCGCTGCAGTACTACGCCCGGGTCACCAAGGACACCGACCTGACCGATGACATGCTGGCCTGGAAGGCGCGCGCGGCCCTGCGGGCGGGCACCCAGCCCAACTGGCCGCTGGTGGCCAAGGCGATCGCCGCCATGAGCGACGAGGGCCGCAAGGACCCGGCCTGGACCTACTGGAAGGCGCGCGCGCTGCTGGCAACGGCCCCGCCCGACGGCCCGGCCGCCGTGGCCGCCGCCGCGTCCCCGGGCGCCGCCCCGGCCCCCACCATGGCGCCGCAACGCGCCGAGGCGCTGGCGCTGCTGCAGTCGATCGCCTCGGTGCGCGGCTTTTACGAGCAGCTGGCGCTCGAAGAGCTGGGCCAGAAAATCACGGTGCCGGCCAAACCTGCGGCGCTTTCGGCAGAAGAAAAAGAGGCCGCGCGGCTCAACCCCAACCTGAACCGCGCCGCCTATGCCATCCTGATCGGCCTGCGCCCGGAGGGCGTGCGCGAGTGGAACTACGCCACCAACCTGCACCAGAAGGGCGGCATGGGCGAGCGCGAGCTGCTGGCAGCCGCCCAGTTCGCCTGCGACCGCCAGATCTGGGACCGCTGCATCAACACCAGCGAACGCACCAGCACCCTGGTGGACTTCGACCAGCGCTTTCCGATGCCGTTTCGGGACACGGTGGTCAGCCGCAGCCGCGCCATCAGCCTTGACCCGGCCTATGTCTACGGCCTGATCCGCCAGGAAAGCCGTTTCATCATGGATGCCCGCTCGGGCGTGGGCGCGTCCGGCCTGATGCAGGTGATGCCGGCCACGGCGCGCTGGACCGCCCAGAAAATCGGCCTGGACGGTTTCACCCCGGACCAGATCAACGACCGGGACACCAACATCACGATCGGCACGGCCTACCTCAAGCTGGCGCTGGACGACCTGGGCGGCTCGATGCCGATGGCCGCCGCCGCCTACAACGCCGGGCCCGGCCGGCCGCGCACCTGGCGCAACGGCCCGGTGCTCGATGCGGCCATCTGGGCCGAGAACGTGCCTTTTCATGAAACGCGCGACTACGTCAAGAAGGTGCTGTCCAACACCACCAACTACGCCGCCATCCTGACCGGTCAGCCGCAGTCGCTCAAGGCGCGGCTGGGTCTGGTCGGCCCGCGCGACATGGCCATGCCAGAGCCGTACCGCGACCTGCCGTGAAGCGCCGGGCGCAAGCCGGGCGCAAAAAGCCCGCAGCCCGGCCGGTTGGGCCCGTGCCGCCTGGCACAACTGAAATTTCAATGAAATAGGCCTGCAGCGCAATGTCTACGTGCGCATCTAGCTCCTTAATTAATAGCAAAATGCAGGTAGCCGTCTGCGCTGGTCAACGCCGCCCCCGCCAGCGCAGCGCAAGACGCGGTGCGGCGATGCCACCGCCAAACACCAAAGCGCGTCTGACCTACAAGCAGCGGCCTGGGTTTCTGCTATGGTTTTCGGATGCCAATTTCACCCGGAACACTCCCCTGCATCACGCCGGCGACGGCGCTTTTCCTGGACTTCGACGGCACCCTGGTCGCACTGGCTTCGCAGCCTGAACTGGTTCAGGTGCCGCCCACGCTGACCGCCACGCTGGCGGCCCTGTCGGGCCAGTTGAACGGCGCGCTGGCGCTGGTGTCGGGCCGCCCGCTGTTCGATCTGGACCATTTTCTGGCGCCGCTGCAGCTGCCCGCCGCCGCCGAGCATGGCGCGCAGCGCCGCGCGCCGGACGGGCGGCTGCACAGCGCTCCCTGGGCCGACCTTCACCATGTGATCGAGGCGGCCCAGGCGCTGGTGCAGCAGCACCCAGGCCTGCGGCTGGAGCGCAAAACCCTGGCGCTGAGCCTGCACTACCGGCATGCGCCCGAGCTGGAGACCCTGTGCCTGCAGGTGATGCGCGAGGCGGTGGAACGCAGCACCGGCATCGACCTGATGCAGGGCAAGTTCGTCATTGACCTGAAGCCGGCCGGCGTCAGCAAAGGCACGGCCATCGCCGGTTTCATGGATGAGGCGCCGTTTGCCGGGCGCCTGCCGCTTTTTGCAGGTGACGATGTGACCGACGAAGCCGGATTCGAAGCGGTGCAGCGCATGGGCGGCCAGGCCATCAAGGTCGGGCCCGGACCGACCCTGGCGCAGCACCGCTGCGCCGGCGTGGCCGAGCTGGCCGCGTGGCTCCAGGCAGCCACCACTACCGTCACTCCTGCCGTCTGCGGCAACGGCACCGAAAGGCTTTCAGCATGAGCAGCGTCATCACCCCTACTTCCACCCCGACCCCGACCCCGACCCCGACCCAAACCCCGACTCCAACCCCCATTCCCCCGACCGTCACCTCGCCCACCTTCGCGCCGCCGGCGGCGCCTTCGCTGTCGCTGGGCGTCATCGGCAACTGCGCTTTCAGCGCGCTGGTGGACATCCGCGGCCGCATCGTCTGGTGCTGCCTGCCGCGCTTTGACGGCGATCCGGTCTTCAACGCGCTGCTGGACCCGAGCGACAAAGCCAGCGCATTCGCCATCGAGATCGAGAACTTTTCCCATTCCCGGCAGTGGTACGAGCCCAACACCGCCGTGCTGCGCACCCAGCTGTTCGACACCAGCGGCCAGGCCGTCGAGATCACTGACTTCGCGCCGCGCTTTTACAGCCGGTCGCGCTTTTTCAAGCCGATGACGCTGGTGCGCCGGGTGCGCCCGCTGCGCGGCGCGCCGCGCATCCGGGTGTCGCTGGACGTTCGTTTCGACTGGGGCCGCGCCAAGCCGGTGGTGACGCAGGGAAGCAACCACCTGCGCTATGTGGGCGATGCCTTGACGCTGCGGCTCAACACCGACGCGCCGCTGGCGCACCTGCTGGCCAAGCAGCCTTTCGTGCTGACGCGCGAGCACAACTTCCTGCTCGGCGCCGACGAGTCGCTGGCCGACGGGATTGCCGACATCGCCCGCCTGTTCGAGCAGGAAACCGTGTCCTACTGGCGCAAATGGAGCCAGCGGCTGCACATTCCGCTGGAGTGGCAGGAGGCGGTGATCCGGGCGGCCATCACGCTCAAGCTGTCGCTGTTCGAGGACACCGGCGCGATCGTGGCGGCCATGACCACCAGCATTTCCGAGGCGCCGAACAGCGGGCGCAACTGGGACTACCGTTTTTGCTGGCTGCGCGACGCCTTCTTCGTGATCCGGGCGCTCAACAGCCTGTCCGAGGTCGGCACGATGGAGGACTACCTGCGCTGGCTCAGCAATGTGGTGGTGCAGGCCAACGGCGGGCACATCCAGCCCCTGTTCGGCATTGGCCTGGAGCGCGACCTGCCCGAGGCGGTGTACGACCACCTGGGCGGCTACCGCGGCATGGGGCCGGTGCGGGTCGGCAACCAGGCGCAGGAGCATTTCCAGCACGACGTGTACGGCAACGTGGTGCTGGGCGCGGCCCAGGCCTTTCATGACCACCGCCTGCTGCACCGGGCCGGCGCGGAAGAGTTCCGGCGCCTGGAGGCCGTGGGCGAGCAGGCGGTGCGCAATTACGACAAGCCCGACGCCGGCATGTGGGAGCTGCGCACCCGCGCCCGGGTGCACACCTCGTCGGCGCTGATGTGTTGGGCCGCCTGCGACCGCCTGGGCAAGATCGCGGTGCAGCTGCACCAGCCCGAGCGCGCCAGCTACTGGCAGGGCCATGCGCAGGTCATGCGCGAGCGCATCCTGCGCGAATCGTGGAGCGAGGAGCGCCAGGCGTTCGCCGAAAGCTTCGGCGGCCGCGACCTGGACGCCAGCGTGCTCTTGATGATCGAGGTCGGCTTCATCGAGCCTCGGGACCCGCGCTTCATCGCGACCGTGGACGCGCTGGAAAAGCACCTGTGCGACGGCCCGTACATGCGCCGCTACGAGGCGCCCGACGACTTCGGCAAGCCCGAGACCGCCTTCAACATCTGCACCTTCTGGCGCATCGACGCGCTCGCGCGGATCGGCCGCAAGGACGAGGCCCGCGCCATTTTCGAGACCATGCTGGCCGCCCGCAACCATGTCGGCCTGCTGTCCGAAGACACCCATCCGGTGACGGGCGAGATGTGGGGCAACTTTCCGCAGACCTATTCGATGGTCGGCATCATCAACGCCGCCGTGCGGCTGTCGGCGCCATGGGACAGTCAGGTGTGAGGGCCCCCACGCTCCCCACTGCGTGTGGTTCGCTGCCCCCCAGGGGAGCCGTCCCGCCTGCGGCCCGGCAAAGCCGCTTCCGCGGCCGGTGCTTGCAGCTGTGCACGGTGGTTTCGGCTTGCACCGGCTGCAGATTGAAATTCCTTCGTACCAACAATAAAAACAAGGAGATTCACCCATGAGCCGTCTGGTCGTTGTTTCGAACCGCATCGCCGATCCGCGCAAGTCCGCAGCGGCGGGCGGGCTGGCGGTGGCGCTGGGCGATGCCCTGTCGGCCAGCGGCGGGCTGTGGTTCGGCTGGAGCGGCACCGTCGTCGAAGGCGGCACGCCCGGCGAGGGCGAGGTGCATACCCAGCAGGCCGGCAATGTGACGCTGACGACCGTGGACCTGTGCCGGGAAGACCATGACAGCTACTACCTGGGCTACAGCAACGGCGTGCTCTGGCCGGTATTCCATTACCGGCTCGACCTGGCCGACTTCGATGCCGGCTACATCGGCGGCTACCGGCGGGTGAACAAGCTGCTGGCGCGCA
>JAQGLT010000101.1 GCA_028292745.1 Polaromonas sp.
GCCGCCGGCACTACGGCACCCCCGGCCATCACGCTCGTCACGACCGCAGCGCCCCCCGCGCCCGGCGCCACGCCCCTCCCGCTCATACCCGTTACGGCGCCAGGAGAAGCCCCCGGCCTGCTGGTGCCCGATTGCGGCGCTTTTCCGTGCGGGGCCCTCAACTCCAGAACCTACAGCGGCACGGGCATCGGCATTTGGCGCTATAACAACACTTCCGGCACGACAGCAACGCTCGATATCGGCATTGCGGGCGTCACGCCGGGGAAATCGGCCACGCTGGTTTTTTCCAATGGTTCTGCCGCCGCCGCCGCATCGCCCAATGCTGGCGCCCGGGCGTCGGCAGAAAGCGTTTCCGGCGTGCCTGCCGAGCGCAGCTTGCCCGAAGCCCTGTCCGTGCAAGAGCGGCACGAGCACGCGCATACGCAGATGCAGGGCAAAAACCGCCTGATTTCCACCGCGCTCATCCGCAACCGCGCCAGCGCCGGCCCTTCGTCCGAGGCCGGCACCGGGGCGCGCGTGGCGTCGCCTCGTTTTTCATTGTCTCCCGCAGTGGGGGCGACGCGCTCCTGGATCGACAGCTACCCGGAGATACCGGTTTCCTACCCGACCTCGGCGCAGTTTGTCTGCGCCTTGCCCAGTGGCCGCAACATCGTGTGGTGGGTGGACCCCACGATCGTGTCTTCCGGAAAATTCACCGCATCTGCCTGGTCGGCCGCCCTGAGCGGGATGCAGCGGTCCTATTGCGGCGCGACCGGCGGCCTGGCCAGGCTCAATGCCCTGCTGGGGGAGGTCTGGGGCCCTGCCGCCGCCAAGGAGCCGGCCCTGATTCAGGACGCGCCGGGCGCCTTGCAGGACGTCAACGTCGTCCTGCTCAATGTTCCGTCCAGCAGCGGCTGGGCCGGCTACTTTTACGGGGGCAACAATTTCCTGAAGTCGTCGATCAGCACCTCCAACGAAGCGCTGGCCTTCTTCATCAATGCCGACCAGATCAAGATCGACCTGGAATTTGCCACCTCGACCCTCATGCACGAGTCAACCCACATGGTGAACTTCTACGAGCGTGCCGTCGCCAGGGATGTGGTCCACGACACCTGGCTGGAGGAGACCACCGCCATGATGACCGAGGACATCGTGACCCCCACGGTTGTCAACGGCTACAACAAGGTGCTGAGCTACCGCCTGCCGATCTACCTGGCTGCGGGCGGCAATGTCAGCTACATCAACTGGCCGGCAGCGACCGACCCGTCGGCCCACTATGCATTGGGGGCCGGATTCGCCGCTTTCCTGAACCGGCGCTACGGCCTGTCGATCTACCGGCAGCTCGTCGACGCCTGCCGCGACGGCGCTTCCAATTCCAGTGCGCTGACCAGCCAGCGCTGCCTGGATGGGCTGATCAAGGCCAACGGAGGCGCCGGTTTTGCCGACGAGTTCGCCCGGTTCGGCGGCACCGTGTTCGGCCAGCTTCCATCCGTCGGCGCGCCTTCCGGCTACGGCTACCCCAGCGTGGTGGCGGGCCCCTACGTGCTGCAGGCCAAAGACCTCTCCACCACGCGGCTCGGCCCTGCCGCGCCGATCACCGCGCCCTTTGCCGCCACATCGCATGCCTATCAGCGCGATACCCTCGGCTCCGGTACCACCACCTACGCCCGCAGCGGCGTCGAAGTGCCCGCCAACACCAGCCTGACTCTGGTGATCAAATGAGCGTTCGCCCTGGCATCGCCGCTACCAGCCTGTGGCGCCGGGGCATGGCCATGGCGCTGCTGGCCGTGGCCGGCTGCGGCAACGGCGTCGGCGGCCCGGCGCCGGACGCTCGGGCTGTCAGTGTTTCGGGCAACCTGACGCTCAAAGGCGCGCAGCCCGGCGCCTGGTGGGCGCTGACCGACGATCAGGGCCGGGTCTGGAAAATCAGCGGGCCCACCGCCGAGCAGGTTGCGGCTTTTCAGCGCGCCCAAAACCGCCGTGTCACCGTGCAGGGGCAGCTGGAAGAAAAATACCTGGACTTTGAGCAGATACGCCCTTTGCGCATCAACGTCGCCCCCTGAGCGCAGCGGCCCGTAGCGCCTCCAGCGCAGTCTTCTGGCGCCGCTTATGGGCGGATTCCAGCCTCGAAACGGCCTTTGCCGTGCCTTTGCCGCCGCTCCAACCTTACACTTGGGCGATGCTAGTCCTAGGAATTGAATCGAGTTGCGATGAAACCGGCGTGGCGCTGGTCGATGCCGGCGGCGCTGGTGTGCCGCGCCTGCTGTCGCATGCCCTCTATAGCCAGATCGCCATGCACCAGGCCTATGGCGGGGTGGTGCCCGAACTGGCCAGCCGCGACCATATCCGGCGCGTGCTGCCCCTGACGCAGGAAGTCATGAAGGACGCGGCGCGTTCGCTGGCCGATGTCGATGTGATTGCCTACACCCGCGGTCCGGGGCTGGCCGGCGCATTGCTGGTGGGCGCCGGCGTGGCCTGTTCCCTGGCGGCGGCATTGGGCAAGCCGGCAATGGGCGTGCACCATCTGGAAGGCCACTTGCTGTCTCCCTTTCTAAGCGCCGACCCGCCGGAGTTTCCTTTCGTGGCCCTGCTGGTGTCGGGCGGGCATACCCAGCTGATGCGGGTTGACCAGGTCGGCAGCTACGCGCTGCTCGGTGAAACCATCGACGACGCTGCGGGGGAGGCCTTTGACAAGTCAGCCAAGCTGATGGGCCTGCCTTATCCAGGCGGGCCGCATCTGGCAACGCTGGCGCTGGGCGGCGACAGCGCGGCGTTCAAGCTGCCCCGGCCCCTGCTGCACAGCGGCAACCTCGATTTTTCATTCGCCGGCCTGAAGACAGCCGTGCTGACCCAGGCCAAAAAGCTGGGCCCTGAACTGGACAGCCGAAAGGCAGATCTGGCCGCTTCCACCCAGGCGGCGATTGTCGACGTGCTGGTGAAAAAGACCCTGGCCGCCATGGCGCAAACCACGCTCAGGCGGCTGGTGGTGGCCGGCGGCGTGGGTGCCAATGCCTTGCTGCGCAGCCAGCTCAACGCGGCCTGCCAGCAGCGCGGTATTCGGGTGCATTACCCCGAGCTGGCGTTTTGCACCGACAACGGCGCCATGATCGCGCTGGCGGCCGGCATGCGGCTGCAGGCCGGGCTGGTGAATCTGCAGGGGCTGCAAAGCGGCTACACCTTCGAGGTCAAGCCGCGCTGGAACCTCTCGGAACTCCAACCGATACCCGTTGCAACGCCATAAAAACTGCTGAACGGTGCAGCCGGACCGGCCCCAGGCATCCTCTGGCTGCACTTGACGGCAAACGGAAGATGGTAAGCGGATGCAACGGCGCTGCCTTGATGTTTAAACCCAGAACAGGATTTTTCATGCGGAAACTTTTCATGCGCACGCTGGCCGCCGGATGCCTGTGCTTCTCGCTGACGGGGCACGCCCAGCCTGCAGCCCGGCCGCCGGTGCGCATTGCCCTGATCGAAAGCCTGTCCGGCGCGTTTGCCAATACCGGGGAGGCGGTGTTTCGCAACCTGGTGTGGGCCACCGAGCGCGTCAATGCGCGCGGCGGCGTCAGGCTGGCCGATGGCCAGCACAATTTGGTGGTCGAGCGCTACGACAACAAGGGCCAGAACGAGGAGGCGCTCGCCGCCCTGCGTTCGGCCATCGACGACGGCGTGACCGTGGTGGCGCAAGGCAACTCTTCGGCGATTGCGGCGGCGCTGATCGACGCCATCAACAAACACAACGAACGCGAGCCCGGCAAGCGGGTGTTGTTTCTCAACTATTCGGCGGTCGATCCCATTTTGACGAACGAGAAATGCAGCTACTGGCATTTCCGCTTCGATGCCCATGCCGACATGCGCATGGCTGCCCTGATGGAGGTGCTCAGGGACGACAGCGCGGTAAAAAAAATGTACCTGATTGGCCAGGACTACAGCTTCGGCCAGGCCGTGCTGCGCGAAGCCCGCAGGCAGATCGGCGTGCAGCGGCCCGATGTCCAGATCGTGGGCGACGAGCTGCATGCGCTGGGCCGCGTCAAGGACTTCATTCCCTATGCCGTCAAGATCAAGGCCAGCGGCGCCGAGGCCGTGCTGACCGGCAACTGGGGCAATGACCTGACGCTGCTCATCAAGGCTGCCCGCGAGGTCGGCTACGAAGGGAAGTTCTACACCTTCTACGGCAATGCGCTGGGCGTCCCCGCCGCGCTTGGCGATGCCGGCGTCGACAAGGTGATCGCCGTGGCCGACTGGTTTCCCAATACGCCCGGAGCCGCGTCAGAGACTTTCTACCAGTCCTTCCGGCAGCGCTTTCCCAGGCCGCAGGACGACTATGTTCACATGCGCATGCAGCTCATGATTGAAACGCTGGCCCAGAGCCTTGAAAAAGCCGGCGCATCGGACGCGGCGGCCGTGGCTGCGCAAATGGAACGGGCCAAAGTGAATTTTTCAGGCTTTCAGGGCACCATGCGGGCCGCAGACCACCAGTTCCAGCAGCCGCTGGCTGTTGCCATGATGGGCCGGCAAGGCGCGCCCGGGGTGAAGTTCGATGTCGAGGGGTCGGGCTACGGCTTTCGCGTCATCAAGGCGGTTTCCGCGCAGCGCGCCGAACTGCCCACCAGCTGCAAAATGGCGCGGCCTTGAAAAGGCCAGGAAAATCATTGCAAAAAATGTGAAGGGTACGCATGAGGCAAGCTGTTTTAAACCTTGAGGAATCGATGATCCGCCAGGTCGCCAACGCGGGCATGGGCCGCAGCGACGTGCTGAAGTTCTGGTTTGGCGAGAGCGATGAGGTGACACCCTCCTTCATCCGCGACGCCGCCATTCTTTCGCTCCGGCAGGGCGAGACGTTTTATGCCCACAACCTCGGTCTGCCAGAGGTGCGCCAAGCCATTGCCGACTATTCGACCGGCCTGCGCTGCCCGGGCGCCGCGCCCATCGGGTCCGACCGCATTGCCGTGACATCGGGCGGCGTCAATGCCCTGATGCTGGCTGTGCAGGCGCTGGTGGATGCGGGCGACGAGGTGGTTGCGGTCACGCCGGTCTGGCCCAACCTGACGGCGCAGCCCCTCATCATGGGCGCTGCGCTGCGGTGTGTCAGCCTCAAGCCGGTGGCAGGGCAATGGCAGCTCGACATGGGCGAATTGCTGTCCGCGATCACGCCGAAAACAAAGCTGCTGATCCTCAACGCCCCCAACAATCCCACGGGCTGGACCCTGAGCCGTGCCGAGCAGGAAGTGATCCTGGCCCATTGCCGCACGAGCGGCACCTGGATTCTGGCCGATGAGGTCTATGAGCGCCTTTACTTCGAGCCCACGCCCAACGGTTGCGCGCCGAGCTTCCTCGACATTGCCGGCCCCGATGACCGCCTGGTCGTCGCGCACAGCTTTTCCAAGAGCTTTCTGATGACCGGCTGGCGCCTGGGCTGGCTGGTGATGCCCGCATCCATGACGCCGCACATGGGAAAGCTGGTCGAATTCAACACCTCCTGCGCCCCGGTGTTCGTCCAGCGCGCCGGACTGGCCGCGCTGCAGGGAACCGACGACGTCACGCCGCAGCTGGTGGCCCACCTGAAAACCTGCCGCGATACGCTGGTGCCGCTGTTGCAGACGCTGCCGGGGGTTGATGTGGCCCCGGCCAAAGGCGGCATGTATGCATTTTTCAGGCTGGCGGACCAGGCCCGTTTCGGCAACTCGCTGGAAACGGCCAAACGGCTCGTCGTCGAGGCGGGGCTGGGCCTGGCGCCGGGTAACGCCTTCATGGTGAATCCGGCGCCCGATGCGCAAGGCTGGCTCCGGTGGTGCTTTGCCAGCCGGGACACCGCCAGGCTGGGGCAGGGCGTGGAGCGGCTCAGGCATTGGCTTACGCTATAATCCAAGGCTGTGCACTCAAAGCCGATGCCCGAAAAAGCCGCCGCCCGACTGCACAGACAACACGACGAAAGCGGTCAAATCCCAATAGTGGGAACACTGCTTCGCTCGCCAGTAGCAACCTCGTTGCAAGGAAAATCCATGATCGCAAAATCAATCAAGGCCGAGATTGTCAAAGACAATGCCCGTTCCGCCCTCGATACCGGCAGTCCTGAAGTTCAGGTTGGCTTGCTGACCGGCCGTATCAATGAACTGACCCCCCATTTCAAGACCCATGCCAAGGACCACCACGGTCGCCGTGGCCTGCTGCGCATGGTGAGCCGCCGCCGCAAGCTGCTGGACTACCTGAAGTCCAAGGACGCGTCCCGTTATGTTGCGCTGATTGCCAAGCTTGGCCTGCGCAAATAAGCGGTAATTCCATAGGAAAACGCCTGAGTTAGTTCACTAGCTCAGGCGTTTTGCACTTTAAAACTGCAAAAACCATATCGACCTTCGGGCGTGCCCAGGCACGACTGATGATTTCGGAGCAAAGCCGAGCGAACATGCGCTGTGTCATTCCACAAGATGAAGTCAGGAACTCGGTTTCAGGCATTTTGTGGAATGGCATCGTGTTCAGCCAGCGGAGACTCCGGGCTTTCGGCACTGCCTGATGTGCCTTGAAAAACCGAGAAAAAACATGAGCATTTTCAATAAAGTCAGCAAGTCCTTTCAGTGGGGCCAGCACAAGGTCACGATGGAAACCGGTGAAATGGCGCGCCAGTCCGGCGGCGCCGTGCTGGTTGACATGGATGGCACCGTCGTGCTGGCCACCGTGGTAGCCAAGACAGACGCCAAGCCCGGCCAGGACTTCTTCCCCCTGACGGTCGACTACCTTGAGAAAACCTATGCCGCCGGCCGCATCCCCGGCAGCTTTTTCAAGCGCGAAGGCCGTCCGAGCGAATTCGAAACCCTTACGTCGCGCCTGATCGACCGCCCGATCCGCCCGCTGTTCCCCGAAGGCTTCTTCAACGAGGTGCAGGTCGTCATTCATGTGCTGTCGCTCAACCCCGAAGTCGAGGGCGACATTCCTGCCCTGATCGCTTCCAGCGCTGCCCTGTCGATTTCAGGCATTCCGTTCAACGGCCCCATTGGTGCCGCCCGCGTGGCCTATATCAACGGTGAATACGTGCTGAATCCCGGCAAAACCCAGCTGAAGGATTCCACCATGGATTTGGTGGTGGCCGGCACTGAAGCCGCCGTGCTGATGGTCGAGTCTGAAGCCAAGCAGCTGTCCGAAGAAATCATGCTGGCCGCCATCGTGTTCGGCCACGAGCAGGGCAACATCGCCATCAACGCCATTCATGAACTGGTGCGCGACGCCGGCAAGCCGGTCTGGGATTGGCAGCCGCCTGCGCGCGATGAGCCGCTGATCGCCAAGATCAATGAGCTGGCCGGTGCCAAGCTGCAGGCTGCTTACCAGATTCGCAGCAAGCAGGCGCGCACCCAGGCCTGCCGCGTGGCTTACAGCGAAGCCAAGGCGGCATTGGCTGCGGAAGGCGTGGCTTTTGACGGCGTCAAAGTCGATGGCCTGCTGTTCGACATCGAAGCCAAGATCGTCCGCAGCCAGATCCTGGCCGGCGAGCCGCGCATCGACGGCCGCGACACCCGCACCGTGCGCGCCATCGAAATCCGCAACAGCGTGCTGCCGCGCACCCACGGCTCGGCGCTGTTTACGCGTGGCGAAACCCAGGCACTGGTCATCACCACGCTGGGCACCGAGCGCGATGCGCAGCGCATCGACGCGCTGAGCGGCGACTATGAAGACCGCTTCATGCTGCACTACAACATGCCTCCGTTCGCCACCGGCGAAACCGGCCGTGTCGGCAGCCCGAAACGCCGCGAGATTGGTCATGGACGGCTTGCGAAGCGCGCGCTGATCGCCGTGCTGCCGAACAAGGACGAGTTCCCGTACACCATGCGTGTCGTCAGCGAGATCACCGAATCCAACGGCTCGTCTTCGATGGCCTCGGTCTGCGGCGGCTGCCTGTCGTTGATGGATGCCGGCGTCCCGCTGAAGGCGCATGTGGCCGGCATCGCCATGGGCCTGATCAAAGAAGACAACCGCTTTGCGGTGCTGACCGACATTTTGGGTGACGAGGATCATCTGGGCGACATGGACTTCAAGGTCGCCGGCACGACGTTCGGCATCACCGCGCTGCAGATGGACATCAAGATCCAGGGCATCACCAAGGAAATCATGCAGGTCGCGCTGGCCCAAGCCAAGGAAGCCCGCATGCACATCCTGGGCAAGATGCAGGAAGCCATGGGCCAGGCCAACACCGAGGTGTCCGACTTCGCACCGCGCCTGTATGTCATGAAGATCAACCCCGACAAGATCCGCGACGTGATCGGCAAGGGCGGCGCGGTCATTCGCGCGCTGACCGAAGAGACCGGCACCCAGATCAACATCGAGGAAGACGGCACCATCACCATCGCCTCGAATGACAGCGTCAAGGCCGATGAAGCCAAGCGCCGCATTGCCGAGATCACCGCGGAAGTCGAAATCGGCAAGACCTACGAAGGCGCCATCACCAAGATTCTCGACTTCGGCGCGCTGGTCAACCTGATGCCCGGCAAGGACGGCCTGCTGCACATCAGCCAGATCGCCCACGAGCGCGTCGAGAAGGTCACCGACTACCTGACCGAAGGCCAGATCATCAAGGTCAAGGTCCTGGAAACCGATGAAAAAGGCCGTGTCAAGCTCTCGATGAAGGCGTTGCTGGAGCGTCCTGTTCATCAGGGCTGATCGGTCATTTGCTATTGATTTTGTAGCTGCTTGCGTATGTGTACTGTGCGCCAGTGGCACAAATGACCAATAAATCATCATGAGAGTCATTGAAATCACCTCTTTCGGCGCACCCGACGTACTGCGTCGGGGCGCGCGTCCCGCGCCCGAGCCTGCCGCCGGCGAAGTGCTCATCCGTGTCGCTGCTTCCGGCGTGAACCGGCCTGACGTGCTGCAGCGCATGGGCCACTACCCGGTGCCGCCCGGCGCTTCCGACATTCCCGGTCTTGAAGTTGCCGGCGAAATCGTTTCAGGCGACGCGCAGGCCATGGCCGCTGCCGGGCTGAAAATTGGCGACACGGTTTGCGCCCTGGTGGCTGGTGGCGGCTATGCTGAACTGTGCGTCGCGCCTGTCCTGCAGTGCCTGCCCGTGCCCAAAGGGCTCAGCATGGTGGAGGCGGCTTCGCTGCCCGAGACTTTCTTTACCGTCTGGAGCAATGTGTTCGAGCGGGCGCACCTGCAAAAAGGGGAAACCCTGCTGATTCAAGGCGGCTCCAGCGGCATCGGCGTGACGGCCATCCAGATGGCCAAGGCGATGGGCGCGACCGTGCTGGTCACCGCTGGCAGCGACGAGAAGTGCGCTGCCTGCATAGCGCTGGGCGCCGACCACGCGATCAATTACAAAACCAGCGATTTCGCCGAAGAAGTCAAGAAACTGACGAACGGGCGGGGCGCCGATGTCATTCTCGACATGGTGGCCGGCAGTTATGTCAGCCGCGAAGTCGAGTGCATGGCTGAAGACGGCCGGCTGGTCATCATCGCGGTGCAGGGCGGCGTCAAGGCTGAATTCAATGCCGGGCTGGTGTTGCGCAAGCGGTTGACCATCACCGGCTCCACTCTGCGTCCACGTTCGCTGGAATTCAAGGCGGGCATTGCCAAGGCCTTGAAGGAAAAAGTCTGGCCCCTCATTGAGAGCGGTTCTATCAGGCCGGTCATCCACAGCACCTTTGCCGCAGCCGATGCCTTCGGGGCACATGTGCTGATGGAATCGAATCAGCATATCGGCAAGATTGTCTTAACTTGGTAGCGGAGAAATCCAAAAAAATGAAAAAGCTGATCGCGGGAAACTGGAAAATGAACGGCAGCCTGGCTGCCAATGAAGAATTGCTGGCAGCGCTGGCGAAAGGACTGGAACAGCGCCCGTCTTGTGAAGTTGCTGTTTGCGTGCCTGCGCCTTACCTCATGCAAATACAAACCCTGAAATCAAAGTCTCCTGCGTTGGCGGCTGTTGCAGTGGGCGGGCAAGATGTTTCAGGCCACGCCGCAGGCGCCTATACGGGCGAAGTCAGTGCAGCCATGCTCAAAGAGTTGAACTGCCGTTTCGTGATCGTGGGCCATTCAGAGCGGCGCCAATACCATGCTGAAACCGACGCGCTGGTAGCCGACAAAACCAAGGCTGCCTTGGCGGAAGGCATTACACCTATTGTCTGTGTCGGTGAAACGCTGGCTGAGCGCGATGCTGGCCGAACCGAAGAGGTTGTCAAGCGCCAGTTGGCGGCTGTGATTCATACCAATGGTCACTGCATCAGTGAAGTGGTGGTGGCTTACGAACCGGTTTGGGCCATAGGAACTGGCAAGACAGCGTCGCCTGAAGATGCCCAGGCCGTGCATGCTGTGTTGCGGGCACAGCTGAAAGCGGCGACAGACCAGTCGGGCCGCATCAAGATTTTGTATGGCGGCAGTATGAATGCAGCGAATGCCGCCGCCTTGCTGGCGCAGCCCGATATCAATGGTGGCCTGATAGGCGGTGCTTCGCTCAAAGCCGCTGATTTTTTGAAAATAATTGCTGCTGCCAATTGATGCATGCAATTCGCTACTAATTAGGAATAAATATGAACATGGTATTAACCGCCGTCCTCGCTGTGCAAATGCTTTCTGCCCTTGGAATGATTGGCCTGATCCTGGTGCAGCATGGCAAGGGCGCAGACATGGGTGCAGCGTTTGGCAGCGGAGGCTCTGGCAGCTTGTTCGGTGCCAGCGGCAGCGCCAATTTCCTGTCGCGCACGACGGGCATTCTGGCGGCTCTGTTTTTCGCATGTACTCTATTGTTGGCCTATTTTGGAAACGCGCAGCCACGCACCGGCACCAGCGTTCTCGAAGGCGCAGCAGTGAGCGCGCCGGCAGTTCCTGCTTCAGGCGCAGCGCAAATTCCTGGTACTGCAGCACCGGCTTCGGCTGATCTGGCGACGCCTGTGCCGCCTGCAGTGCCCAGTTCTGGCGCCGCCCAGATCCCAACGAAATAAGATAATAAAGCTGGGTTCCAAGTAGAAAAATACTTGTTTCAGGGTAAACTCTAAGACTGCCTGGAAAGCGAAAAAAGCTTTGAAGTTCCTCGGCTATCCAGGTCGTTAAATATTGCGGACGTGGTGAAATTGGTAGACACGCTATCTTGAGGGGGTAGTGGCGAAAGCTGTGCGAGTTCGAGTCTCGCCGTCCGCACCAGATGACAAGCATAGATGGCAGCGCTTGCGCGTTGTTTTCGACTCAAACAGTGATCTCGTGCTAGCTTTGCAGGTAATTTGCAGAGCTAGTTTTACGAGCGGCTTTCAGAAGTTGAATCCAAAATGAACCTCGATCAATACCTTCCTGTTCTCCTGTTTATTTTAGTGGGAGTGGGTGTTGGCATTCTGCCGATGGTGCTCGGTCGTCTGCTGGGTCCGGTAAAGCCGGACAGCGAGAAGAATTCCCCTTATGAATGTGGCTTTGAGGCATTTGAAGATGCGCGCATGAAATTTGATGTGCGCTATTACCTTGTTGCCATTCTTTTCATTCTTTTTGACCTTGAAATTGCTTTTTTATTTCCCTGGGCGGTATCGCTTAGAGAAATTGGCCCGTTAGGCTTCTGGTCGGTCATGGTTTTTCTGGGCATTCTGGTCGTAGGCTTTGTCTATGAGTGGAAAAAGGGTGCGCTGGACTGGGAATAAAAGCCTTCCAAGGTTTTCCAAAAGGTACGGTTATGTCACTTGAAGGTGTTTTCAAAGAAGGCTTTATGACCACGAGCTATGACTCGGTGGTGAATTGGGCTAAAACTGGCTCGCTTTGGCCTATGACTTTCGGTCTGGCTTGCTGCGCCGTGGAAATGATGCATGCTGGCGCTGCCCGTTACGATATCGATCGTTTTGGCATGCTTTTTCGCCCTAGCCCACGGCAGTCAGACTTAATGATTGTTGCTGGCACCTTATGCAACAAAATGGCTCCTGCCTTGCGCAAGGTTTATGACCAGATGGCCGAGCCTCGCTGGGTGATCTCCATGGGTTCTTGTGCCAATGGTGGCGGCTATTACCATTACAGCTATTCTGTAGTTCGCGGATGCGATCGAATCGTGCCTGTCGATGTTTATGTGCCCGGCTGTCCACCTACTGCTGAGGCATTGCTTTACGGCATTATTCAATTGCAACAGAAAATCCGCCGCACCAACACGATTGCGAGGGCATGATGATGGTGCCGATCGCTCCGGTTTCTATTTCTCAGCTTGGAGAAACCATTGCTGCTGTTCTGGGAAGTAAGGCTAGAAGTGTCAAGATTGCACTGGGCGAAGTAACGGTCACGGTCGGTGCGGCTGATTATCTGGCGGTTGCAACTTTGCTGCGCGATGCGCCTGCATGCAAGTTCGAACAATTGCTTGACCTTTGCGGTCTGGATTATTCGGAATACAAAAACGGTCAGTACGATGGGCCGCGTTATTGTGTCGCGCTGCATTTATTGTCGATCAGTCTTAATCAGCGTGTCCGGCTTAAAGTGTTTTGTCCTGACGATGATTTTCCAATGGTTGATTCGATCAATGTAATCTGGAATTCGGCTAATTGGTTCGAGCGTGAAGCGTTCGATCTTTATGGCATTATTTTTGAAGGGCACAACGATTTGCGGCGCATCCTGACGGATTATGGTTTCATTGGTCATCCTTTCCGCAAGGATTTTCCAACGACTGGGCATGTGGAAATGCGCTACGACGCTGAGCAAAAACGTGTGATTTATCAGCCTGTCACCATTGAACCCCGTGAAATGATTCCGCGCGTGATTCGCGAGGAAAAGTACGGTGGTATTTAACAAGCAGTCCTTGCAAGAAATCTGACATGGCTGAAATTAAAAATTACACGCTGAATTTTGGACCGCAACATCCGGCTGCGCATGGCGTTTTACGGTTGGTGTTGGAACTCGATGGTGAGGTGATTCAGCGTGCTGATCCACATATTGGCCTGCTTCACCGTGCAACGGAGAAGCTTGCCGAAAGCAAGACGTACATTCAGTCCCTCCCTTACATGGACCGTCTTGACTATGTCTCGATGATGTCCAATGAGCATGCTTACTGCCTTGCCATCGAGAAATTGCTCGGCGTTGATGTGCCCATCCGGGCGCAGTACATCCGTGTAATGTTTTCTGAAATTACCCGGTTGTTGAATCACCTGATGTGGCTGGGTGCGCACGGTTTGGATTGCGGCGCGATGAACATGCTGATCTATTGCTTTCGTGAGCGGGAAGTGCTGTTCGATATGTACGAAGCCGTCTCGGGTGCGCGTATGCATGCCGCCTACTTTCGTCCAGGCGGTGTTTACCGGGACCTGCCGGAGAGCATGCCGCAATACAAGACCAGCAAGATCAGAAATGCCAAGGCAATCGGTGCCTTGAATGAAAACCGCCAGGGTTCGCTGCTAGATTTCATCGATGATTTTGTGGCCAAATTTCCCAAACTGGTTGACGAATACGAAACGCTACTGACAGATAACCGCATTTGGAAGCAGCGCACTGTCGGTGTGGGAGTGGTGTCGCCTGAGCGTGCGCTCAATTTGGGCTTTACCGGGCCAATGTTGAGGGGCTCGGGCTTCGCGTGGGATTTGCGTAAACAGCAACCTTATGAAGTCTATGAAAAAATGGATTTTGATATTCCTGTAGGCAAAACCGGCGATTGCTATGACCGCTATCTGGTTCGTGTTGCCGAGATGCGCGAGTCCAATCGGATTATCAAGCAATGCATTGACTGGTTACGGGTCAACCCTGGCCCAGTGATTACCAGTAATCACAAAGTAGCGCCGCCTGATCGGGAATCCATGAAATCCAATATGGAAGAGTTGATTCACCATTTCAAGCTTTTCACCGAAGGCTTTCATGTGCCTGAAGGTGAGGCTTATGCGGCTGTAGAGCATCCAAAAGGCGAATTCGGTATTTATATCGTCAGCGATGGGGCAAATAAGCCCTACCGCCTAAAAATTCGTCCACCGGGTTTTTCGCATTTGGCTGCCATGGATGAAATGGCGCGTGGGCACATGATTGCCGATGCTGTTGCCGTGATTGGCACGATGGACATCGTATTTGGTGAAATTGACCGTTAAACCGTATGAACTCTTCCATGATTTCAGAACAAACTAAAGCGCTTTTTGAGCGGGAAGTCGCTAAATACCCGGCTGGCCAAAAGCAGTCTGCCGTAATGGCATGCCTCGCCATAATTCAACAGGAACATGGGTTTGTCAGTGCTGAAAGTGAGAAGTTGGTCGCCCGATACTTGGACATGGCCCCAATTGCCGTGCATGAGGTCACCACTTTCTACAACATGTATAACCAGCAGCCCGTAGGCCGCTACAAATTGAATGTCTGCACCAATTTGCCTTGCCAGTTGCGTGATGGTACCAAGGCCTTGCAGCATCTGGAGCGCAAGCTCGGAATTGCCATGGGTGAAACCACGTTAGATGGGTTTTTTACGCTACAGCAATCAGAATGCCTTGGCGCATGTGCGGATGCGCCAGTGATGCTGGTCAATGATATTCACATGTGCAGTTTCATGGGTAACGACAAGCTGGACCAGCTTATTGATGGCCTTAAATCGGTTGGGGCATAAGTCTTATGACACTTTTCTCCCATTCAAATAACTCTACAGCAGCCCAGGGCGTGCTGTCGCAATTTGCGGCAACTGGTGTGCAGACCTGTTTTCATGGCCGGCACATCAATCCGCAAATTCTTGCTGACCTTGATGGCATGAATTGGCATCTGAATGATTATGAAAAGCGCGGTGGCTATCAGGCATTACGCAAGATACTCGGGCAGGACGGCGGGGCCGGACTGACGCCTGATCAGGTAATTGCCGAAGTCAAAGCGGCGAGCCTGCGCGGCCGTGGCGGTGCAGGATTCCCAACCGGGCTGAAGTGGAGTTTCATGCCACGCCAGTTCCCGGGTCAAAAATATCTGGTCTGTAATTCAGATGAGGGTGAACCTGGTACTTGCAAAGATCGCGACATCATGCAATACAACCCGCACAGCGTGATCGAAGGTATGGCGATCGCGGCTTATGCAATGGGCATCAGCGTGGGGTACAACTATATTCACGGCGAAATTTTTGCCACCTATCAACGTTTTGAGTCTGCGTTGGTTGAAGCACGGGCTGCAGGGTTGCTTGGTGAGGGTATTTTGGGCAGCAGCTTCAACTTTCAGCTACATGCGTCGCACGGTTTTGGTGCTTATATTTGCGGCGAGGAAACCGCATTGCTGGAATCTCTCGAGGGCAAGAAGGGCCAGCCAAGATTCAAGCCACCATTTCCGGCAAGCTTTGGTTTATACGGCAAGCCCACCACCATCAACAATACTGAAACGTTTGCTGCGGTGCCCTGGATCATTCGTAATGGCGGTGCTGCTTATCTTGAATGCGGCAAACCGAACAATGGTGGAACCAAAATTTATTCCGTCTCTGGGGATGTCGAGTTGCCTGGCAACTATGAGGTGCCAATGGGGACACCTTTTTCAAAGCTGCTTGAACTGGCCGGCGGCGTGCGTAAGGGGCATACGTTAAAGGCTGTTATTCCGGGTGGTTCTTCATCCCCGGTGCTGCCCGCATCCATCATGATGGAATGCACGATGGACTATGACTCCATTGCAAAAGCGGGATCCATGCTGGGATCGGGTGCGGTGATCGTGATGGACGATAGCCGGTGCATGGTGGAATCTCTCAAGCGCCTGTCTTACTTTTACATGCATGAGTCGTGCGGACAGTGCACTCCGTGTCGTGAAGGGACGGGCTGGTTGTGGCGGGTGGTGGACCGTATCCATACCGGGCTTGGCCGGCCGAGTGATATGGATCTGCTGAACTCAGTGGCAGACAACATCCAAGGCCGTACGATTTGCGCGCTTGGCGATGCTGCGGCAATGCCGGTGCGCGCCATGATCAAACACTATCGTCATGAGTTTGAAGCGATGATCCAGAAAAATACATCTCTGGCTGCAACATCTACGCTAGTGGTATCGCCACCAGGAAACACTGCTGCTCAGGCTTGAGGGTCGAAAGAAAATATATGGTTGAAATAGAACTCGACGGCCAGAAGGTGGAAGTGCTTGAAGGCAGCACGTTAATGCAAGCAGCTGAAAAAGCAGGAACCTATATTCCCCATTTTTGCTACCACAAGAAGTTAAGCATTGCAGCCAACTGCCGCATGTGCTTGGTTGATGTGGAAAAAGCACCTAAACCCATGCCGGCATGCGCCACACCAGTGACCCAAGGTATGGTTGTGCATACGAAAAATGACAAAGCCATCAGGGCCCAAAAGGGTGTGATGGAGTTTTTGCTTATCAACCATCCGCTGGATTGCCCGATCTGTGATCAAGGTGGCGAATGCCAGCTGCAGGATTTGGCGGTCGGCTATGGTGCAGGTGAGTCGCGTTATCAGGAAGAAAAGCGCGTAGTGTTTCACAAAGACGTGGGACCATTAATCTCGATGCAAGAAATGAGTCGCTGCATACACTGCACCCGTTGCGTTCGTTTCGGTCAGGAAGTAGCCGGTGTCATGGAGTTGGGCATGTCTCATCGCGGCGAGCATGCTGAGATTGAGACATTTGTTGGCATGTCGGTTGATTCCGAGCTTTCGGGCAACATGATCGATCTTTGCCCGGTTGGCGCGCTGACCAGCAAGCCCTATCGCTACAGCGCACGTCCGTGGGAGTTGTCGCGGCGCAAATCGGTCAGCCCTCATGACTCGACGGGCAGCAACCTGATTGTTCAAGTTAAGCACGACAAGGTGATGCGTGTCTTGCCGCTTGAAAATGAGACCGTCAACGAATGCTGGCTTGCTGACCGTGACCGGTTTTCCTACGAAGCCCTGAACACCGATGACCGGTTGCTAAGTCCTATGCTTAAGCAAGGAGGCGAATGGAAAGCGGTTGACTGGCAGACTGCGCTTGAGTATGTGGCCAATGGCTTGAAGCAGATTAAGGCTGAGTATGGCGCCCAGAGTATTGGCGCGCTGGTGAGCCCACACAGCACCGTGGAAGAGTTGCAGCTAGTTGCTTCGCTGATGCGTGGTCTGGGCAGTGAGAACATTGACTATCGTCTGCGGCACGCTGATTTTTCACCTCCGACATCAGTTCACTGGCTTGGTACTTCGATTGCCTCCTTGTCGCACGTACAGCGTGTGCTCATAGTGGGTTCCAACCTGCGCAAAGATCACCCACTGTTTGCTCTGAGGATTCGTCAGGCTGTCCGGAATGGCTGTGCGGTAAATGCTATTGGTTCTATAGCGGAATTGCCATTTCCGGATGCGTGGGCCATGCCGCTTGCCAACACAATCATGGCACCACCGGATGGGTGGGCGCAAACCCTGGCCGATATTGCGGCTGCGGTTGCCCAAGAAAAAGGTGTGGCGGCACCTGTTCCTGGCCGGGTGACAGAGATTGCCAAAGCGATGGCTGTGTCATTGCTCGGTGGTGAGCGAAAGGCTATCCTCTTGGGTAATGCCGCAGCGCACCATGTCAATGCTTCTAATTTGTTGGAACTGGCAGATTGGATTGCAATACAGACATGCGCAACAGTCGGTTACCTGACGGAAGCTGCTAATACAGTTGGAGCACAACTGGTTAATGCCTTACCAGGTGCTTCAGGAATGGATGCCGGCCAGATGTTGAACGGCAAGCTCAAGGCGGTTCTCTTGCTCAATAATGAACCAGAGTTCGACTCTGCTGTTGGAGACAGGGCGAGAACTTCGCTGAATTCAGCACAAATGGTGGTCACCCTGAATCCTTTCAAGGCCAACATGGATTTCAGCGATGTGCTGTTGCCGATTGCTCCCTTTACCGAAACGCCAGGGACTTTCGTCAATGCAGAAGGTCGCGTGCAAAGTTTTCATGCCGTGGTCAAACCTCGGGGAGAAACTCGTCCAGCCTGGAAGGTCTTGCGGGTGCTGGCTAACTTGCTTGAATTGCCTGGCTTTAATTTCGAATCGTCGCGCGATGTGCTTAATCAGGTTGCAGGCCTCAATTCAGAGCAAGTACCTGCAGACATGCTTCGTAAAGCAAGTTCCAGGCAGATAGAAATGCAAAAGGTCGCATCAGACGCTGTTCCAGTGGTCGCCAGCATTTACCAACTCGATGGCTTGGTTCGGCGTGCTACCTCGCTGCAATTGACCGCAGATGGGCGCAAGGCAGCCGGTCTTAATGGGGCAGATGCATGATTGATTCAATCTATGCGACAGGACAGGGATTGATGGGCGGAATTTGGCCTGCGACTGTCTGGCCTGTTCTTTGGGTGCTTTTAAAGATAGTGGCAGTTTTGGTGCCACTGATGGGATGCGTGGCTTATCTCACTCTGTGGGAACGGAAAGCCATCGGTTTCACTCAGGTCCGCGTGGGCCCCAATCGGATTGGTCCATTTGGCTTGCTGCAGCCGATCGCTGATGCGCTCAAGTTGCTTACCAAAGAAATAATCATCCCGACGGCTTCCAGCAAGGGGTTGTTTGTACTCGGCCCAATCATGACCATCATGCCGGCGCTTGCCGCCTGGGCAGTAATCCCATTTGGGCCTGATGTTGTGCTGGCCAATGTCAATGCGGGTTTGCTATTTGTGATGGCCATCACCTCGCTTGAGGTCTACGGCGTCATCATTGCCGGGTGGGCTTCAAATTCAAAATATGCTTTTTTGGGTGCGATGCGCGCTTCCGCGCAAATGGTGAGCTATGAAATCGCCATGGGGTTTTGTCTGGTTGTCGTGCTGATGGTCACTGGCAGCCTGAATATGACGGACATTGTGATGAGCCAAGGATCCGGTAGTGCTGCCAGCAAAGGGCTTACCTTCTTATCATGGAACTGGTTGCCATTGCTGCCGATTTTTGTTGTGTACTTCATCTCAAGCTTGGCCGAAACCAATCGTCATCCGTTCGACGTGGTGGAAGGGGAGTCCGAAATCGTCGCTGGCCACATGGTTGAATACTCGGGCATGTCGTTTGCGATGTTCTTCCTGGCCGAATACGCAAACATGATTCTGGTTTCTATTCTGTGTGTTATTTTATTTCTCGGGGGCTGGCTGTCACCGATTGACAGCGCACTGTTCAATTGGATTCCCGGCTGGATCTGGCTGGGGCTTAAAACATTTGTGGTCGTCACCATCTTTCTGTGGGTCCGATCTACTTTTCCACGCTTCCGCTATGACCAAATCATGCGTCTGGGGTGGAAGATTTTTATTCCTGTGACACTGGTCTGGCTGGTGGTCGTTGGGGCGTGGATGCAAACCCCTTACAACATCTGGAAATAGGCGAAAAGTCATGTCTGCTGTTGCATCTGTTAAAGATTTCGTTTCGAGTTTCATGCTGTACGAGCTGTTCAAGGGCATGGCCTTGACCGGAAAGTACATGTTCAGTCGCAAGATTACGATTCAGTTTCCTGAAGAAAAAACACCGTTGAGCCCGCGCTTTCGCGGTCTCCATGCATTGCGCCGCTATGAAAACGGTGAGGAACGTTGTATTGCCTGCAAGCTTTGTGAGGCTGTGTGCCCGGCACTCGCCATTACCATCGAATCCGATGTGCGCGAAGACGGAAGCCGTCGCACTTCCCGATATGACATTGATTTGACCAAATGCATTTTTTGCGGCTTTTGCGAAGAAAGCTGCCCCGTCGATTCAATTGTGGAAACCAATGTGTTGGAGTATCACGGTGAAAAACGTGGCGATTTGTATTTCACCAAGGAAATGCTGCTCGCTGTAGGCGATCGCTATGAAACTGAAATTGCCGCTAACAGGGCAATCGATGCTAAATACCGCTGAATTGGTTTTTTCTCTCGCCTGCTCAATAAAGAAACTACTCGACGATGGATGCTAAAACAGGTCTTTTTTATGTATTTTCTGCGGTACTGCTTTTTTCGGCTTTCCGTGTCATAACAGCGCGTAATCCCGTTCATGCAGCCCTTTTTCTGGTACTTGCCTTTTTTCAGGCGGCTGCCGTGTGGATTCTGCTTAAGGCTGAGTTTTTGGCCATCACCTTGGTGCTGGTGTATGTTGGCGCTGTCATGGTGCTTTTCCTCTTTGTGGTCATGATGTTGGACATTAATCTGGACAGTGTCAGAAAGGGATTTTGGAAGCACTTTCCGTTGGCCGGAGCTGTAGGCGCGATCATTGCCTTGGAAATGTCTTATGTCCTGATGGGAGGGTTTCGCGAACCACCGCAAAGTGCGTTATCTTCATCTGGACAGATTGCTATGCAGGTTTCCAACACCAAAGAACTGGGCAAAGTGCTTTATTCGGAATATATCTATCCCTTAGAGATCGCTGCCGTTATTTTGCTCGTGGCAATGATTACGGCTATTGCATTGACATTGCGTGAACGCAAAGATTCCAAGCGAACCAACCCTGCAGAGCAAGTGCGCGTCAAGGCACGTGATCGCGTGCGATTGGTCAAAATGCCGTCTGTGGCTGCGCATGCGGCACATACAGTTAGCCCTGCTGAATCTGCCAAGGAATAATAATGGCACTCACACTTGGACACTTTCTTTCTCTTGGTGCAATGCTATTTGCGCTGTCTGTAATCGGTATTTTTTTGAACCGAAAAAATTTGATTGTTCTGCTAATGGCAATTGAGCTCATGCTGCTGGCGGTCAACATGAATTTCGTGGCGTTTTCCTACTATCTGAACGATATGGCAGGTCAGGTCTTCGTATTTTTCATATTAACTGTTGCTGCAGCAGAATCAGCTATTGGGCTGGCTATTCTGGTGCTGCTGTTTCGTAATAAGTCCAGCATCAACGTCGACGAACTCAACACGCTTCAGGGTTAATAAAAAGATGAGTCAAACCCTTTCAGCTTCAACGCTGCTCGCTGTTCCCCTCGCTCCTCTGGCAGGTGCCTTGATTGCGGGTATTTTGGGAACCACTTTTGGAGGCAATTGGGTGGGCCGCCGACTTGCTCACACTGTCACCATTCTGGGTGTATTTGTTGCATTTTTACTTTCAGCCATGACGCTTCAAAGCGTTGCCATGGATGGGGCACGATTTAATGAAACGCTCTATACCTGGATGACGTTGGGAAGCTTGAAAATGGAGGTGGGTTTTCTAGTCGATGGACTGACTGCCATGATGATGTGCGTGGTAACGTTCGTCTCGCTGATGGTACATATCTACACCATTGGCTATATGGAAGAAGACGCCGGCTACAACCGTTTCTTTGCCTATATTTCACTTTTCACCTTTGCCATGTTAATGCTTGTGATGAGCAATAACATGCTGCAGCTATTTTTTGGCTGGGAAGCAGTTGGCCTGGTATCGTATTTGCTGATTGGCTTCTGGTTTAACAAGCCAAGCGCCATATTTGCTAACATGAAAGCGTTTTTAGTGAATCGGGTTGGGGACTTCGGTTTTATTCTAGGTATTGCATTAATTGCAGCCAATGCCGGAACACTGAACTACGGTGAAGTCTTTGCCAAGGGTGAGGAGCTTTCAAGGTTGACAATGCCTGGAACAGGATGGATGCTGATTACTGTCATATGTATCTGCCTCTTTATTGGTGCCATGGGTAAATCTGCCCAGTTTCCACTCCATGTCTGGTTGCCTGATTCAATGGAAGGCCCTACACCCATCTCAGCCCTGATTCATGCTGCAACCATGGTGACGGCTGGTATTTTCATGGTGGCGAGGATGTCGCCATTATTTGAATTTAGCGACACCGCATTGAGCTTTATTATGGTGATCGGCGCCATTACAGCGCTTTTTATGGGTTTTTTAGGCATTATTCAAAACGACATCAAGCGCGTGATTGCGTATTCCACTCTTTCACAATTGGGTTACATGACGGTCGCGCTGGGTGCTTCTGCTTACTCAGTGGCTGTTTTTCATTTGATGACGCATGCGTTCTTAAAGGCTCTGCTGTTTTTGGCGGCCGGCTCGGTAATTATTGGAATGCATCACAATCAGGATATTCGCTGGATGGGAGGTGTCCGCAAATATATGCCGATCACTTGGATTACTTTTTTGCTGGGCTCACTGGCATTGATCGGAACTCCGTTTTTCTCAGGTTTTTATTCCAAAGACAGCATTATTGAGGTTGTTGGCCATAGCCATTTGTGGGGCAGCAGTTTTGCCTATTTTGCAGTGCTTGCGGGCGTTTTTGTAACTGCTTTCTATTCTTTCCGCCTTTACTTTCTGGTTTTTCATGGAACAGAGCGGTATGGGAATAATCCCGATGCCCATGACAGCCATGGTCATCACGCTGAGCACCAGGAGCCGCACGAATCTCCATGGGTGGTTTACCTGCCGCTGATTTTGCTAGCCATTCCTTCTGTCATCATTGGTTATTTAACCATTCAGCCTATGCTGTTCGGTGATTTTTTCAGAGATGCAATTTTTGTCAATCTGGAACGGCATCCTGGCATGAAGGAACTTACCGCGCTCTTTCATGGCCCTGTTGAGATGGTTATTCACGGCTTAAAAACAGCGCCTTTTTGGCTTGCCTTGTCGGGAGTAGGTCTGGCGTATCTCCTTTATATGGTCAAACCTGCATGGCCTGCCGTCATCCAGCGTGCGCTAAATCCGGCTTATAAGCTGCTAGAAAACAAATATTACCTCGACTGGTTTAATGAAAACGTGTTGGCCCGTGGAGCGCGTGGCTTGGGAATGGTTTTGTGGAAAGTCGGCGATCAAAAACTGATCGATGGTGCAGTAGTGAATGGTTCATGGCGTCTGGTCGGTTGGATTTCTGGTTTGGTCAGACAGCTTCAATCGGGTTACATCTACCACTATGCTTTTGGCATGATTATTGGTGTTTTTGTGTTGATGACGTATTTCGTCTGGCTCAATCGATAAAACAATCTACAAGAAGAAGGAAGTGAACAAATGGGATTGTTGAGCCTCGCCATCTGGATGCCGATTTTTTTCGGTCTCGGTTTATTGGCATTGGGACGGGAAAGTCAGGTGCGTGCAGTGCGCTGGATCGCACTGGTAGGTGCTGTGGCCAGTTTTTTGGTGACACTGCCTTTGTACGAGGGCTTTCAGCTAGGAACCTCGGCCATGCAGTTCGTTGAAAAAAGCGGCTGGGTCCAACGTTTCAATATGAATTACCACCTGGGTGTTGACGGTATTTCAATGTGGTTTGTGCTGTTGACTGCTTTTATCAACGTAGTGGTGATCATTGCCAGTTGGGAATCAATTACCACACGGGTGAACCAATACATGGCCTCGTTCCTGATTCTGAGCGGGCTGATGATTGGAGTGTTTGCAGCATTGGATGGCATGCTGTTCTATGTGTTTTTTGAAGCCACACTGATTCCGATGTACCTGATTATCGGCATCTGGGGCGGACCCAACAAGATTTATGCGGCATTCAAGTTTTTTCTGTATACGTTGCTTGGTTCGCTGCTCATGCTAGTGGCACTTGTCTTTCTTTATAACAAGTCCGGTGGAAGCTTTGACATCCTGACATGGCACAAATTGCCCTTGTCTGACATTGCGCAGACATTGCTTTTCTTCTCGTTCTTTGCGGCTTTTGCGGTCAAGGTGCCGATGTGGCCCGTTCATACTTGGCTGCCGGATGTTCACGTAGAAGCCCCGACCGGTGGGTCTGCTGTGCTGGCCGCGATCATGCTCAAGTTGGGCGCTTATGGATTTTTGCGGTTTTCCATGCCAATTACACCTGATGCATCCCGCGAATGGGCCGGGGTAATAATTGCCCTGTCTCTGGTTGCTGTGATCTATGTGGGACTGGTAGCGCTGGTGCAGCGCGACATGAAGAAATTGGTGGCTTATTCTTCTGTAGCCCACATGGGCTTTGTTACCCTTGGTTTCTTTCTCTTCAATGATCTCACTGTCGCGGGCGGCATTGTGCAAATGATTGCCCACGGTTTTGTTTCGGCTGCCATGTTTCTCTGCATTGGCGTGCTGTATGACCGCGTTCATTCGCGCGAGATAGCCAGTTATGGGGGCGTGGTCAATTCCATGCCCAAGTTTGCAGCCTTTGCACTGTTATTCGCCATGGCCAATTGCGGTTTGCCTGCCACAGCTGGTTTTGTGGGGGAATGGATGGTGATTCTGGGCGCGGTGAAATCTAATTTTTGGATTGGCGCTGCAGCCGCTACTGCCCTAATTTCAGGTGCAGCTTATACGCTCTGGATGTACAAGCGCGTCTATCTTGGTCCCATCACCAATGAGCATGTGAGGACAATGCCCGATATTAATGGCCGCGAATTTTTGATGCTGGGCCTTTTGGCTGTTGCCGTGCTGTATTTGGGAATTTACCCAAAGCCTTTTACTGACGTAATGAACACTTCAGTGGTCGATCTGCTTCAGCATGTCGCGCTTTCAAAACTGAACTAAGCAACCTCAAAGAATTCAGATGATTGACAAACTCAGTTGGATAGCGGTTTATCCTGAAATTACTTTATTAGTAATGGCTTGCGTGATTGCCTTGGCAGATCTGGGTGTCAAAACACCTCGCCGTACTGTTACCTATGTATTGACGCTACTGACACTTGGCGCTGTAGCGGTGATGGAAGCTTCCTATGCTTTAGATGGCCAGACTTTTTACGGCTTTGGCAGGATGGTCGTGGTTGATCCCATGGGAAGCTGGTTGAAATGTTTTTCCAGCATTGCACTGATGGTTACTCTGGTCTATGGACGGCCTTATGCGGCAGACCGCGAAATGCTGCGGGGAGGCGAATTTTTTACGCTCAGCCTTTTTGCATTGCTGGGCATGTTCGTGATGATTTCTGGCCACAATTTTCTGGTGCTTTACATGGGGCTGGAGTTGATGACCCTGTGCAGTTATGGACTGGTGGCACTGCGACGTGACAATGCAAATGCCAGCGAAGCAGCGATGAAATACTTTGTGCTGGGTGCCCTGGCTTCGGGTTTTCTGTTGTACGGGCTGTCAATGCTCTACGGTGCGACCGGGTCGCTGAATATCAACGAAGTCTTCAACGCGATTGCCAGCCGCCAAGTAAAACACCAGGTGCTGGTGTTCGGACTGGTATTTATTGTGGCCGGTCTTGCATTCAAACTGGGCGCGGTCCCGTTTCATATGTGGCTGCCTGATGTTTACCACGGGGCGCCGACTGCAGTGACATTAATCATTGGCGGTGCGCCGCAGCTTGCTGCTTTCGCCATGTGTATTCGCCTGCTGGTCGAAGGCCTTTTGCCACTGGCAATTGACTGGCAGCAAATGCTAGGATTAATGGCGATTGGGTCACTTTTGGTTGGCAATCTTGCCGCTGTGGCCCAGACCAATCTGAAGCGCATGCTTGCGTTCTCGACAATTTCCCAAATGGGTTTCCTGCTGCTGGGCCTCTTGGCAGGCGTGGTGAAAGGGAATCAACTCAATGCCGAGTCCGCTTATGGCGCAGCGATGTTCTATGCGTTGACTTATGTGCTGACCACCCTGGCCGCTTTCGGGATCATCTTGTTGCTTGCCCGGGCAGGACATGAGTCGGAAGAAATTACCGACCTTTGCGGCCTGAACCAGCGCAGTCCCTTGTATGCGGGCGTCATGGCGATGAGCATGTTCTCGCTGGCGGGCTTGCCGCCATTGGTGGGCTTTTATGCCAAGCTGGGGGTGTTGCAAGCACTCATTTCCTCGGGGAAAACCAGCTACCTGGTATTGGCTGTTTTTGCTGTGCTCATGTCGCTCATTGGCGCTTTTTATTACCTTCGGGTGATCAAGGTGATGTATTTTGATGCGCCTCATAGCCACAACGCACAACCGATTTCAGCCCCGGCTGATGCCCGTGTGGTGCTTGCCATCAATGGCGCGCTTTTGCTGGTATTGGGAATCGCGCCGGGTAGTTTGATGGCACTGTGTGCGCATTCCATCAATACCATCGTCAATTCATTGGGGGCTTGAATGTGAGCCAGGCCGCTTCAGTCTGGCTGGTGGTGTTGATGGCCCTGTTAATGGCCAACATGCCTTTTGTCAGCAATCGGCTTCTTGCCGTTTACCCCATCAAGTTTCCAAAGAACCTGGCACTGCGGTTGGCAGAAATGCTGGTATGGTATTTTCTGGTAGGTGCCCTGGGGCTCTACCTTGAACAGCGCAATGGACAGATTGCACCTCAAGGCTGGGAGTTTTACGCGATCACGGGAACGCTTTTTGTAACCTTCGCATTTCCCGGCTTCACCTACCGTTACCTCTTCAAGCATCGCTCATGACACGAACGCCTGAGCCTGGCGAGAAAAGCAGTGGCAACGATGCCCATTTGATCGAAACGCAGATCGCCTCTGAGAACGTCTTTCAAGGACATTTTCTTCAAATACGCCGCGACACGGTCAGTTTGCCTGATGGCAAGTCAACAACCCGGGAATACATCGTTCATCCGGGCGCCGTGATGATTGTGGCGCAGCTTCATGACGGGCGGCTGGTGATGGAGCGGCAATACCGTTACCCCGTGCAAGCCGTCATGATCGAATTTCCTGCAGGCAAGCTGGACTTGGGTGAAACATCGCTGGCTTGTGCGCAGCGTGAGTTGCTGGAAGAAACGGGCTATACGGCATGCGAGTGGGCCAGGGCTGGCATGCTTCATCCAGTGATTTCCTACTCTACCGAATTCATCGACATCTGGTTTGCGCGCGGCTTGCAGTTAGGCCAGCGCAAACTCGACGAAGGAGAATTTCTGGACGTCTTTGCTGCGACGTCCACGGAGTTAATGCACTGGTGCGCCAACGGCTTGGTGACTGATGCGAAAACGCTGACGGGCATGTTGTGGGTTCAAAATGTCTTGTCGGGTGCCTGGAGGCTCGACTGGAAAACTGCAAAGGCTTGACGCCGTGCATATTTGGTCGTGCACGGCAATAATCCATCTATGAAAGTCTTGAACTTGCAATGCGGGAATCAGCATTTTTTTGAAGGCTGGTTTGCATCTGAAGATGAGTTTCAGTCTCAATTGGGGCGTGGCTTGATGGAGTGCCCAATGTGCGGCAGCAACTCGGTTCATAAAATGCCCAGTGCGCCGCGTCTCAACCTTGGCGGGCATCCCAGGAGCGAAAAGCTTCCTGCCCAGACAGCCGAAGAGAGAAATCGCAGTGCTACCCATCAGATGGACATGAGGTCCCATACTGCCTTGTCGCCGCTCTCCCAGAAAGCTGCCGAAGACAATTCGGTCAATGGCTCTCCTTTAGAGCAGGCTGCATTTCTTCAGGCCCTGCGTCATGTGGTGGCCACTACTGAAAACGTTGGCAAAAAGTTTGCCGAGGAAGTCCGCCGGATGCATTACGGCGACATTGAAGCGCGCAGAATTCGGGGCCAGGCCAGCGCGCGACAAGCCATGGAGTTGCTGGAGGAGGGCATTGAAGTGCTTGCATTGCCCATGCTGCCGGCGATCAAGGAAACTCTGCAGTAAGAGAGATAGCTAAAAAGAAATCACACAGGCTGGAGATCACAGCATTTCTGGCAATGTTTGCTTGCTATTGAATTGGTAGCTATTGAAGCAATGTGTATAAGCGCCAGAGGCATATTTGATGAGAAAAGTTGTTGTTACAACGAAGTGCGCTGAATTCAACCATTCATGAATGGAGAATGCATAGGCGTTCGCATTTTGCGTATTGAAAAGCGGTGTCGCGCTTGAGAGCCAGCGCTGTCTCTTTGCTCTTTACCTCAGCTATGGAATTCCGTTTCTATATCAAACAATTCCATTGCGGGCTTCGCTTGCCGTGCTAAACCACTGTCTGCGCTTGGCCTTCGCGGACTCGATTGATTGAGAAAAGAATAACCACGTCTCTGGCTTGAACCCCGCGGCATCAGGGGTACAGGCCGCGCAACTCGCGGGTATGAAGTATGCGCTGGCAGGCGACGATAAATGTCGCTGTGCGCAGGCTGACCTTTTTTTCCTGCGCGACTTGCCAGACAGCGGCAAAAGCCGTTTTCATGATCTTGACCAGGCGCGCGTTGATTTCGTCCTCGTCCCAGAAGAAGCTGGAGAAATCCTGTACCCACTCAAAATAACTGACGGTCACGCCGCCCGCATTGGCGATCACGTCGGGCAGCACCAGTACATTGCGTTCCTGCAAAATGTCATCGGCTGCCGGCGTTGTGGGGCCGTTGGCCCCTTCGATGATCATGCGGGCCTTGATGCGGCCAGCATTGGCCGCGGTGATCTGCTGCTCCAGGGCTGCCGGAATCAGGATGTCGCAATCCACGTCCCAGAACTTGTCATTGGCAAGCATCTCGGCTTTTTCAAAACCGCCGACGCTGCCGGTCCTGGCAACATGCGCGAGCAAGGCCGGCACATCAAGGCCGGCTTCGCAGTAAATGGTGCCGCCATGGTCTTGCACGGCGATGACCCGCGCTCCGGCCTCGGCAAACAGTTTGCCCGCAACGCCGCCGACGTTGCCAAAACCTTGCACCGCAACCCGTGCGGTGCCGACATCAAAGCCGATGTGCCGGGCCGCTTCCACGCCCACGGTGTAGACGCCACGCCCAGTTGCTTCGCGTCTTCCCAGGGAGCCGCCCAAATCGACCGGCTTGCCCGTCACCACGCCTGTGGACGTTGAGCCGGTATTCATGGAATAGGTGTCCATCATCCAGGCCATGATCTGCTCATTGGTGTTGACATCGGGCGCTGGAATGTCTTTGTTGGGGCCGATGATGATGCCGATTTCGCTGGTGTAGCGGCGGGTCATGCGCTCGAGTTCGCCGCGGGACAGCTTCTTCGGATCCACGCGGATGCCGCCTTTGGCGCCGCCATAGGGCACGTTGACCGCCGCATTCTTGACCGACATCCACGCCGAGAGCGCCATCACTTCGGACAGCGTCACATCCTGATGAAAGCGCACACCGCCTTTGCCAGGGCCGCGCGAGACGTTGTGCTGCACGCGATAGCCTTCAAAATGGGCAACGCTGCCATCGTCCATGTGAATGGGTACGTCCACGATCAGGATGCGCTTGGGCCGCTTGAGGGTTTCAGCCCAGCGCGCCAGGCTGCCCAAATGCGGAATGACGCGATCCACCTGCTGCAGATAGTTGCCCCAGGGCCCCAGGTTGTCGGCCTGAAGGTAGGACGGCAGGGTCGAGGCAGGCGCTATTGCGCTTTCATTCAGGGCCGCAGGCGCTTGTGACATAAATGGTTTCCTTGCAAAAAACAATGCGATAGCGCAGCTTAGTTCGGGCGGGTGCAACTGTCCAACGCATTGTTCTTTTTAAAGTATGCAAATAAATCATGGATTGGCCGAAGAAGTGGTGTGCTTTCAGGCATTGAACTGCAGGGCTGCCAGCCTTGCATAGACACCGCCATGGCTCACCAGTTCGGCATGGGTGCCTTGCTCCACCAGCTGTCCATGGTCCAGTACCAGGATGCGGTCAGCCTGCTGCACCGTGGCCAGACGGTGCGCAATGACCAGGGTGGTGCGGCCCTTCATGGCCGATTCCAGCGCCGCCTGCACCATGCGTTCGCTTTCCGCGTCGAGCGCGCTGGTGGCCTCGTCGAGCAGCAGCAGCGGCGAGTTTTTCAGCATGGCGCGCGCAATGGCGATGCGCTGGCGCTGGCCGCCGGACAGGCGCACGCCACGCTCACCTAAAAAGGTGCCGTAGCCTTCGGGCAGCGCATGGATGAAGTCATGCGCAAAGGCCGCCTGCGCCGCCGCCTTGACCTCCTCATCGCTTGCCCCGGGCTTGCCGTAGCGAATGTTCTCCAGTGCGCTTGTCGAGAAAATGACCGCATCCTGCGGGACCAGTCCGATGCGTCCGCGCAGATCCTGCAAGGACATGGCGGAGGTGCGCACGCCGTCGATTTCAATGCGGCCGCTGGTCGGGTCGTAAAACCGCAGCAGCAACTGAAACACCGTGCTTTTGCCCGCGCCGCTCGGGCCGACGATGGCCACGGTTTCGCCAGCCGCGACGTTCAAGCTGAAATTCTTCAGGGCAGCCTGTGCCGGCCGGGAAGGATAGTGAAAATTAACCGAATCAAATTTAATAGCACTCCCTGCATGTACCACCTGCGCTGCGACCGGATTTGATGGAGAAATCACGGGGGAGCGCGTGTCCAGCAGTTCCATCAGCCGCTCGGTGGCGCCGGCAGCCCGCAGCAGGTCGCCATAGACCTCGCCCAGCACTGCCGCCGCGCTGGCCAGAATGATCACGTAGACCACCGTCTGGCCCAGGTGACCAGCAGAAATGTCCCCGCGAATGACCGCCTGGGTTCCCTGGTACAGCCCCCACAGCAAGGCTGCCGAGGTGGCGATGATGATGAATGCCACCAAAACCGATCGTGCCTTGGTGCGGCGGATGGCAGTGGCGAACGCGTCGCTGGTGGACTGTTCGAACCGCGCTGACTCCCGGGCTTCAGCGGTGTAGCTTTGCACGACCGGAATGGCATTGAGGACTTCGGCTGCAATCGCGCTCGAATCGGCCACCCGGTCCTGGCTGGCCCGCGACAGTTTGCGCACCCGGCGCCCGAACCACACCGAAGGCGCGACGATCAGCAGCAGCACGCCCAGCACCTGCACCATCAGATAGGGATTGGTCACCACCAGCATGCCCAGCGCGCCCACGCCCATGACGGCGTTGCGCAAGCCCATGCTGAGCGACGAGCCCACCACTGTCTGCACCAGCGTGGTGTCGCCGGTCAGGCGCGACAGCACCTCGCCGGTTTGCGTGGTTTCGAAAAATTCCGGGCTTTGCCGGACCACATGGGAGTACACCGCATTGCGGATGTCGGCCGTGACCCTTTCCCCCAGCCAGCTCACGGTGTAAAACCGTCCGGCTGAAAACAGACCTAGCGCCGCGGCAACGCCGAACAGCTCGAAAAAGTGACTGCGCAAGGCCATCAGCTGTTCGCCCTTGCTCGCAGAGCCCATGCCGCCGTCGATCAGGCCGCGCAGCGCCAGAGGAAATACCAGGGTCGCCATTGCGGCCAGGAGCAAGAAGACAACGGCCAACCCGATGCGGCCCCGGTAAGGACGCAAAAAGGGCGCAAGGCCTGAGAGTGAGCGAGGCGAGCCTTTCAGCAGGACCGGTGGGGATGGGTGGAGAGGCGCCGAAGCAGTTGAAATAGCCATCGGTTGATTTTAGCGGCAAAGCTTGTCTGTGCAAACATAGGCTTGACAATGTTTGCCTAAGCAAGTAAAATTCAACCATGGACAACAAGCTCCCATGCAACCCCTTTATCGATGCGCTGTCGAGTCCGCTGGTCGACTTCTACCAGGCCAAGGGCTATGCGCCTGACGACAGCGTTGGCTACCTGATGCGCCGCATCATTTCACTGATGGCGCAAGGCGTCGAGCGTGAACTCGAACCCACCGGTCTGACCAATGCGCAGTGGGTGCCGATGCTCAAGCTCTACATGGGCCGGGCGTCCACGGCGGCCGAGCTGGCGCGCCAGTGCGCTTTGGACGCCGGTTCGATGACGCGATTGCTGGACCGCCTCGAAGCCAAGCAGCTTTGCCGCCGCATTCGCTCCGATGACGACCGCCGTGTGGTGAACCTGGAGCTGACCGAGGCCGGCCGTGCGGCGGCCAAGGAAATTCCGGGCATTCTTTGCGGCATGCAAAACGCGTTGCTGGCCGGTTTTTCAGTTGAAGAATGGCAAACCCTCCAATCTTTATTGCGGCGCATGCTCGACACGGCGCAAGCAATGCAAACACAGGCAGAGAAAAATGAAACATAACCATTGCATGCAGCTGTGCGGCAGCGGTCCCACGGCTGCCTGGGAAGGCGAGATGTCAGGCCAACCCTTGATGCCTTTGTGGAAGGCTTTGCTGCGCATGGCGCTGGTGACGATGGCCGGGCTGGTGGCCGCTGGATTGATGGCCACGGGCATGGCTGGCTGACCTGCTAGGCCCGCCGGGGCCTGGTGGTGATTGCCAGCGAACCCGGCTTTCGGTGATGCCCCGGGGCAGGGCGCCAGGTAGCCACACTACTACAAAAATGATAGCTGTTAGCGCATGTGGTGTAAGCGCTAGCCCCTCTTTTTGTCTTAAATGACGTGCAGTCACTCCAAGGCATGACGACGCCATGTTTTTATCTTATTGAAGGCACCCTCAGCTTGGCCAACGCCTGTATTTTTAGCGGGGCAGGGTTCTCCAGACGCAACCTGTCACGGCGGGGTCTGAACTGCCGGGGCGGCCTCGGGCGATTGCACCACTGCCGCCGCAATTTCCATCGATCGCAGCCGCAAGGCAGGGTCAAAGACATCGCTCACCAACATGAATTCATCCGCATCGGTCGCCTGTCGAAGTGCGTGCAGACCCTGGCGAACCGTCTCGGGGCCGCCAATGACGGCCGCGGCAAGAAAGTCATCGATGGCGGCACGCTCTTGCGGTTGCAGCTGGGCCGCGAAATTTGCCACCGGTGGCTGCAGCCCCCGGCGGTCGCCACGCAAAATGCCCAGCACCCGCTGGTAGGTGCTGCTTGCCAGGTATTCGGCTTCCTCGTCCGTCGGTGCGGCAATCAGCGGCACGCCAATCGTGACATACGGCTTGGCCAGCGTGGCCGAGGGTCGGAAGTTCTGTCTGTACAGACGCAAGGCCTGCAGCAGCAGGCTGGGCGCAAAGTGCGAAGCAAATGCATAAGGCAAGCCACGCTCGGCCGCCAGCTGCGCTGAAAACAAGCTGGAGCCCAGGAGCCAGATCGGCACGTTGGTGCCCGCGCCGGGCATGGCAATCAGGCGCTGGCCCGGTTGGGCTGGCGCCAGCAGGCGTTGCAGTTCCGCGACATCCTGGGGGAAATCGTCCGCTGTTTCCACACGTTCGCGCCGCAGCGCGCGCATCGTCGCGGGGTCCGTGCCCGGCGCCCGGCCCAGGCCCAGGTCGATGCGGCCCGGATACAGCTCGGCCAGTGTCCCAAAGGCCTCGGCCACCACCAGCGGCGCATGATTAGGCAGCATCACGCCGCCGGAGCCAACACGCAGGGTGCTGGTGCCGCCCGCGATATAACCGACCAGCACCGCCGTGGCCGAGCTGGCGATGCCCTGCATGTTGTGATGCTCTGCCAGCCAGTAGCGGATAAACCCCAAGCGCTCGGCATGCTGAGCGGTGCGCAGTGAAATCGCCAGCGCCTCCGCCACCGTCCCGCCTTCACGTACGGCAACAAGATCGAGCATGGACAAGGCAAGGTGATTAAGTGGATTCATTCCAGCGATTGTGCTGTGTTGTGGCTGCCCGCACAGCCTTGGGGACACTTGGGCCTGTGCCAGTCCGCTTCGGCGAAACGCCCGGCTGTCTGAATGCAGCCTGCACTTGCCTGCCGCAGCCCTCTTCAGAGCCGCAGCGGCTGTCCGTAACCCGTCATTTCCAGGTAGCCCATGCCGGCGCGCCTGCCCTGTCTGTCAGACAGTTCGCTCAGGCCTTCCCAGTAAATGGACCCGGTGGAACCTCTGCTGTCGAGCTCCTGGTTGTCAATCACGGCCTTGACCTTATAAGTTGCAACAGGCGTGCGAACGAGCCATTGCACGGGGTAGGTGATTTGCGTCAGTGGGCTTTTCCAGTTCCGCTCGGGCTTGAAGACAACTTCGTTGGAATCGAATGCACGAAGTTCTCCCCGCGATGACCTGAAAGAGCCGCCCGTCCAGACCGCATTCCCGTATTTGTCCCGCAGCCGAAACGCCGTCAGCGCACTTCCATCGTCCAGGTTCATGCCGATCCAGTCCCAACCCACCGCGCTCGGATGCAGCACTTCCTGGCTCCACTCATGGTCCAGCCAAGCCTTGCCGGCGACGTTGAACGTTTGTCCCTTGAGCTGCAGGCTGCCCCGGGTAGCCAGTTGCGGCTGGCTGTAGTAATAGCTTGCCTGCCGCTCTTCAGGCCCTTTGCGTGACAAACCTTGCTGGCCCTGCAGCAGCACAGCTTGTGTTTCCTCGAACTGCAGGCTGAGCGCGAAATCGTCGGCAGTCAGCAGGGCGGCGTAGCGTGTGCCGTCAGCTTTCAGCGTCCAGTCGCGCAGCTTGATCGCCATGTCCTGCTCGCTCGCAAAGGCAATGCCAAAGCCCGCGCGCGCGATTCGCTGGTCATGCCAGAGTTTCTGTCCTTGGACATCGGTGATGGCGGCATGGGCAAAAAGCAATTGCCTGGCTGCGAATTCCGATGCCATGTCTTGCGTGCCTTCTGGGCGCGAACGAAAGAAGGTGAGCTGAAAACCGAAAGTGCGGCTGTCGGCTTCTTTGGAGGCCGCATGTCCGGTGATGTACCACCATTCAGTGCGGAATTCGGGATGCGAGCCCCTGTCGCGCGGAAACGCCAGCGTCCTGGCGGCAAGCGCATGCGCCTGCCCGTGTTTTCCCATCAGTCCTGCCAGTCCAGCAATTGCGCTCAGGCTGCCGGACAACAGGTTTCGCCGGCTGTGGCTCTGGATCAACTTCGGTGGTTGCATGTAGGAGGCCGGTCCACATTCCACGTCACCGGCTGATTTTTTTCGCCTCTTCAACCTGGTATTCAAAATACCGCTGAAAACTGAAAGCAATGCTTGACATCAATGAAATGGTGCCAAAGAGTAAGGCAAACACGATCGCCCCCATCGTCAGCCAGCTGGTGTTTCCCGCCACTGCCTCGGGTGTGGCGGGGTTGTAGAGCGCATTCCATTTCTCCGGCGACATCAGGCCATAGTAAATCGCTGTCAAGGCAGTGCCTGCAAGCGTGAAACCCAGCAGTGGTATCAGCACCCAGGCCAGATGATCGTCCTGTCCATACAACTGCACGCGTTGGACACCCCACCAGCCCAGCGCGGCAACGACAGGATGGGCCCATGCCCACAAATCGCGCCACCCATACAGGTAAAAACGGTGCATTCCGAATTGCCCGCCAATGAACGCCAGCCAAGCAGCGAGTGTTTTGTTTTTCTGAATGGATGCTTTCATACGGTCAATTATGAAACGAGTGCTCCGCCGGTGGCTCGGCGTTGCCATGGCCCAGGGTCTTTTGCATGATCACGATGTCGCGCCAGGCGCCGAATTTCCAGCCGCAGGCCTCGATGATTCCGACTTGCTGGAAACCCAGCGCCCGGTGCACCCCGACAGAGCCCGCATTGGCGGAGTCGCCAACAATCGCCATGACCTTGCGAATGCCCGCCGTTTCGCAGCGCGCCAACAGCTCTGCCAGCAAGGCGCGGCCAAGGCCGTTGCGTTGCGCGTCGGGCGCCAGGTAAATCGAGTCTTCGACTGAAAAACGATAGGCAGGGCGGGGCTTGAACCAGTTGCCATAGGCAAATCCCACGACGTTTCCCTCTTCCTCGGCAACCAGGTAGGGTAGCCCCTTGGCCAGTACATCGGCCCGCCGTGCGCGCATGTCATCCGTTTGCGGAGGCATGGTTTCAAAAGTGCCTGTGCCATGCAGCACATGGTGGGCGTAAATGGCCGTGACGGCGGCAATGTCATCGGCGCGGCTGGGGCGTATGAACGGCATGGTGAAAATTAAAATGTTGTTCTAGACGTGAGGGTTGAATAATGCGCAGCCTGATTTTCAGGCGCATGGTCACGGTTGACTATGCCGGGCTATAATCGCAGGCTTTGCAGCATTTCGCTGGCCGGGTGGCCATGTCGTGTGTCTCAAGCGCTGCAGGAATATTTGGGGTTATTTTTACCCCGCCACCCAAGGATAAATCATGGTCGTCATCCGACTTTCACGCGGCGGTTCCAAGCATCGTCCTTTTTTCAATATCGTTGTGGCTGACAAACGCGTTCGCCGCGACGGCCGTTTTATCGAGCGCATCGGTTTTTATAATCCGATTGCCAAGGGCGGCGAGGAAGGACTGCGCATTGTGCAGGACCGTTTGACTCACTGGATCGGTGTTGGTGCCCAGGCATCTCCTACTGTGTTGCGCCTCATCAAGCAAGGCGGCGCCACCGCTTCGGCACCTGCGGCCGTGGCCGAAGTTGCTGCTGCCTGATCTTTAGCGCATTCAAATGCAGCTTGGCTTGCCACCACCGTCTCTGGGGTTGACATCATCAACCCTGCCTGACGATGCGTTGGAAGTCGGGCGTATTCTGGATGCCTGGGGTGTCAAGGGCTGGGTCAAAATCCTGCCGCACAGCACCGATCCGGAAGCACTTTTTTCCGCCAAGTCCTGGTTTTTGCAAGTCCCCGAGGCTAAATTTCGGCCCGGGTTCACTGCATTTACCGGGACGGTATGCTTGAAAGTTGACGAGGCCAAGATTCATTCTGGCACCGTGGTCGCCAAGTTTGCCGAATTTGATGACCGAAATTTGGCGGAAGCCTTACGAGGCGCCCGGATTTTTCTCTCGCGCAGCAGCTTTCCGGCGGCTTGTGCCGATGAATATTACTGGGTAGATCTAATCGGCCTGAATGTAATCAATCGGGAAGGGGTTGCATTGGGGCGCGTACGCGATCTGATGGCCACCGGTCCGCATTCTGTGCTGTGCATCGAATACCCCAGCTGTCAGGAAGACGGAACCATCATCACTGCCGAGCGTATGATTCCTTTTGTCTCGGTGTATGTCGATGCCGTGGATATTCCTGGCAAATCCATTACTGTTGACTGGCAGCCCGACTATTGAGTTTGCCTGCAACCTCACGGCGCAATGCCCTGATTTAGTCAAAGTAGTTTTCAATGCGCTTTGATGTCATCACCTTATTCCCCGAGCTTTTTGCCCCTTTTCTGACGAGCGGCGTCACACGCCGTGCTTACGAGTCTGGCGTTGTTGAGGTCAGGCTCTGGAATCCCCGAGATTTCGCCGAAGGCAGCTACCGCCGGGTGGATGATCGACCCTTCGGCGGTGGCCCCGGCATGGTGATGCTGGCCGAGCCGCTGACCTTGTGCCTTGAGCAGCTTCGCGCCGACCGTGCCACCTGTGGGGCGCCAGAGGCGCCCACGGTGCTTTTCTCTCCTGTGGGCGCGGTTCTGAACCATGCCAGCGTTGAGGCCTGGTCGGCCAGCAGTAAAGGCGCTGTACTGATTTGCGGGCGTTACGAGGGCTTGGACCAGCGCTTTATTGATACCCATGTCGATTGCCAGGTCAGTCTTGGGGATTTTGTGCTGTCCGGTGGAGAAATAGCCGCCATGGCTCTGCTCGATGCTGTAGCCCGGCTTCAGCCCGGGGTGCTGAACGACGAAGGCAGCCATCAACTGGACAGTTTTAATCCGGCGCTGGACGGCTTGCTTGATTGTCCTCATTACACCCGTCCCGAATCCTGGCGTGGGCTTTCCGTGCCCCCGGTTCTGATGTCCGGCAACCATGCCCATATCGAACGCTGGCGCCGTGAGCAACGGCTGGCTTTGACCCAGCGCCAGCGTCCTGAACTGGTAAGGGCGGCTCGTAGGGCAGGAAACTTGACTGCGGAGGATGAGAGTTTTTTAGTGAGCTTGCCGAAAAATTCTGGTTCTGACACCGAATTGCTATAATCATGGGCTTTTCGATCCTCTGGCGGCCACTGCAACCATCTGATGAAGCTTCGGATGCATCCATGGATTTGCGGTCTTTAGCGTAGCGCGTGTATGAGCGAAATTTAAGTTAGATCGAATATCATGAATCTGATTCAGACTCTTGAGCAGGAAGAAATTGCCCGCTTGAACAAAACCATTCCCGTTTATGCGCCAGGCGACACCGTGGTCGTGAGCGTGAATGTGGTTGAAGGTACCCGCAAACGGTTGCAGGCTTTTGAGGGCGTTGTGATTGCCAAGCGCAATCGCGGTCTCAACTCCAGCTTTATCGTCCGGAAAATTTCCAATGGCGAAGGCGTCGAGCGTACGTTCCAGGTTTACAGCCCGCTAATTGCCAAGATCGAAGTGAAGCGCCGCGGTGACGTCCGTCGCGCCAAACTGTACTATCTGCGCAGCCGCAGCGGCAAGTCTGCACGTATCAAGGAAAAGCTGGGCATCAAAGCTGTTAAAGCCGCTCAGGCTGCCCCTGCCGCGTAAAGTAGCTACTGACTTGAAAAGCCGCTCCATCGAGCGGCTTTTTTTATGCCTGTTATCGTGTTTCCTCATGATCCTCATGAAAATCCGCCATGCCTTTGCCTGTGTTTGACCCTCGCTCCATTCCCATATCCGGCATAGACAGCCACCTCGCCGGCGTGGCGCTGGACCGTTTGACACCGCAGGCACTCCGCCAGCGGTTCCGACATCCGCCCCTCTGGGCACCCGAACACAGTGTGGAGAAAAGTTTTTCCGACCGGCAACCCGCGCTTGCGTCGGTTTTACTGCCACTGGTCATGAGAGAGGAACTCATGTTGCTGCTGACCGAGCGATCGCACAACCTGTCTACGCATTCAGGCCAGATTGCGTTTCCCGGTGGGCGGACGGACGACAGCGATCAAGATGCAGTCGATACCGCTTTGCGGGAAGCCGAGGAAGAAATTGCCTTGCCACGCCATCATGTGGAGGTGTTGGGAACCTTGCCAACTTATGTCACCGGGTCGGCCTTCATCATCACGCCGGTTGTGGCACTGGTCAGGCCAGGTTTTGAACTCAGGCCCAACCCTGGCGAGGTGGCCGATGTGTTTGAAGTTCCACTGAACTATTTGATGAATCCTGCGCATCACCGGCGTCATGAAAGCGAGTTTGACGGCGTGTTTCGGCAGTGGCTTTCGATGCCCTATACCGAGCCAGCGGACGAAGCTTGTCTGGCCAGCGAATCAAGGGAGCGTTACATCTGGGGGGCGACTGCGGGCATGCTTCGAAACTTCTATCGTTTCTTGAGCGCCTAGGTGCAAAGCTGGCCCCGGGATACAGGAAGCAACAGGATTCGGATTAACCGGGTTTGCGCCGTTATGATTTGGCATGAGCTTTTTTGCCGTTTTGTTCGCGTTAATCCTGGAGCAGGCCCGTCCATTGGCGCGTGGCAACTGGGTTCACACCGGCTTCCTGGGCTGGGCACGCTGGGGCCATCGCAGCCTGGACGCCGGGCGACGTCACCACGGCTGGATTACCTGGATCGTCGTGGTCATCGTTCCAACGGTGCTCACCTTGCTGGTGCATTCGCTGCTGTGGCAGGTCAATGTGTTGCTGGCCTTTGTCTGGAACGTGGCGGTGCTGTACGTGACGCTGGGCTTTCGGCAGTTCAGTCATTTCTTTACCGACATTCGCGACGCGCTTGACGACGGTGACGAAGAAATGGCACGTGCCTTGCTGGCCCAGTGGCGCCAGGTAGACGCCAGCGAATTGCCGCGCAGCGAAATTGTTCGGCACGTCATTGAGTATTCCGTGCTGGCCGCACACCGCCACGTGTTTGGGGTGCTAGGCTGGTTCTCGCTGCTTGCCGCTTTAGGATTGGGGCCAGCGGGAGCGGTGATGTACCGGATGAGCGAATTCGTGGCGCGTTACTGGGCCTACCAAAGCAAAATACCCGGGGATGGTGCCAGTCCTGCCCTGCAACAGGTAGCTAGCAGCGCGTGGGGCGTGATTGACTTCATGCCCTCTCGTATTACCTCGCTGGGGTTTGCGGTGGTAGGCAGTTTTGAAGACGCAATTGATGCCTGGCGCAATTACACACACGCCTTCCCCGTCGGTGTTGTGGTCGCCACGGCAAGCCGCAACGACGGGTTGATTCTTGCGGCAACTTCTGGCGCGGTCAATGTGAGGCTGGGCGGTGAAGCACTCAAGGCTGTGCTGCCGCCAAAAATTTTGCAAGAGTTCGAAGCTGGCAGCCTGGGGGACCAAGACGTGGCTCTGTCTGCCTCAACCCCGGGCCGCGAACCTGACGTGGCCCACCTGCGCAGTGTGGTGGGTCTGGTCTGGCGTTCGGTGGTGCTCTGGATGGTGCTGCTCGCACTGCTGACACTGGCACGGCTCCTGGGCTGAATGCGCGTCTGAAAAACATGGTGGCCGTGGCTGGCGCAGCCTCTTAACCGCTCAGCCAATACATCAGACTGCAACGAAGAAGCAGAGGATCAGTAACTGCGAAGCAAGATGAGATGTGCCAGCAGAATGAAGTTGCCACTGGCTGCCCCTTGGAACTTCTACTTGAATTTCAATACCGCGGCTGCGACAGTTCAGCGAATAGTTCGCTATACAAACGATAGCGATTGGCGCTGATGGTGCTTGCGCTAGAGGCCGATTTGACCTCTGAAATCACGCCGCATCCGGGTTCGTGCAAATGGGTGCAGTTGTAGAACTTGCAATCCTGCGCGTGGGCCTTGAAGTCGGGCATGAAGTTGGCAAGTTGCATGGGGTCGATGTGGTGCAAGCCAAACTCCTGAAAGCCCGGCGAATCGATCAGCGCCGTTGTTCTGGCGGCATCCACCCAATACAGGGTCGTGCTGGTCGTGGTGTGCTTGCCTGAATTGAGCGCCTGCGAAATCTCGGCCGTCAGGATGCGGGCGTGCGGCACCAGCAGATTGGTCAGGCTGCTCTTGCCCGCGCCTGACGGGCCCAGTACCAGCGTTTTCTTGCCTTGCAGCAAGGCCATCAATTCGGCCGTTTGCACCTCATCCGCAGGGCCGTTAGACAATTTAGGTTTGATCGCCAGCGGCACAACCCGGTAGCCCATCGCACGGTAAGGTGCAAGCTTGATCCATGCTCGGCCAAACGGCTCTGCCAAGTCGCTCTTATTCAGCGCAATGATGGGCTGGATACGCTCGGCTTCCGCCGCAATCAAGGCGCGCGTCAATTGGCTTTCCGAAAACTCGGGTTCTGCCGCAATGAGGATCAGTACTTGGTCGAGATTGGCCGCGAATGACTTGGTGCGCATCTCGTCCTGGCGGTAAAACAGGTTGCCGCGCGCTTCGATTTTTTCAATTGTTCCTTCGTCCTGCGAAGGCAGCCAGCGAATCCGGTCACCCACGACGACATGGCTCTTCTTGCCGCGCGGATGGCAGATCACCCGTTGGCCGGATTCGGTTTCAACCAATACATGCCGACCAAAACCAGCGACAACCAGACCTGCCTGGGTTCCCGCAGGAGGCAGGGCGCTGGCACGCGTGGGACGCGGCGCCTTGCTCAAACCAGCAAGGCGTCAACTTTAGACGCGCAGAAAAAATCGCTCACGGAAATACCTTCTACATCGTGCGTATTGAAACGAACGGTGCACTTGCTGTAACTGAGCGCCAGGTCGGGATGATGATCTTCGGCATTGGCGATGAAAGCCACGGCGTTCACGAAGCCGATGGTTTCATGGAAATTCTTGAAATTGAAGGTTTTTTCCAGCGCGCCGTCGATCAGACGCCAGCCCAGCGCCTGCTCGCCATTCAACTTGCTCAACTGGGTGACAATTTCAGTGGCGCTCAGCGCGCGTCGATTTTGATGAATCAGGTTGCTCATGTGGCTGCGCTTTCGAAGGAGTGTGTCATTCGGCCCAGTCGCTCGGAGGCCGGTGGGTGTGAATAGTAGAACTTCACGAAGACCGGGTCAGGTGTCAGGGTGCTGGCATTGTCCTGGTAAAGCTTGAGCAATGCACTTTGCAAAGCCCTTCCATCGGTTTGCGAAATGGCATAGGCATCGGCCTCGAACTCATGCTTGCGTGAAAACCGTGCCATGAGCGGCGATACAAAAAAGCTGAAAAGCGGCGTCACCAGCAAAAACAGCAGCAGGGCCAATGCATCATTGGCGCCCGTCAGGTTAGGTCGTACGCCCAGGCCGGTATAAAACCACACTTGCGACGACAACCACCCCAGCAGTGCAAAGCCGGCCAGGCTCATCGCGAACATCAGCCCGATCCGTTTGATGATGTGCTTGTGCTTGAAGTGGCCCAGCTCATGCGCCAGCACCGCATCAACCTCGGCCGGGCTGAGTTGGTTAAGCAAGGTATCGTAAAAAACGACTCGCTTGGCAGCGCCAAAACCGGTGAAATAGGCATTGGCATGGGCCGAACGCTTGCTGCCGTCCATCACGAACAGCCCTTTGGCGGAAAAACCGCAGCGTTGCATCAGTGCCGTGACCCGTGCTTTGAGCGCTTCGTCGTCCAAGGGTTTGAATTTGTTGAACAGTGGCGCGATGACGGTTGGAAACAGCACCAGCGCCAAAAGATTGAAACTCATCCAGGCAACCCAACTCCAGAGCCACCATAGCGTCCCTGTGCTGCCCATGAGCCACAGGATCAACGCCACAATGGGCAGGCCGACAACAGCGCCAACCACTGTCGACTTGACAAGGTCGCCCAGCCACAGCCTGAGCGTCATCTTGTTGAAGCCAAAGCGCTCTTCAAGCCGAAAGGTGCTGTACCAGGTGAAAGGCAGGTCAAGCAGGCCGCCGATGAGGCCAAACGCCGCCAGCAAAACCAATTGAGGCACCAAAGTACCTTGATCTGCCAGGTCTGAACGCATGACGGCCTGATTCAGCGCATCGATGCCGCCCAGCAGCGTCCAGCCCAGCAGCACCGCAGCCGAGAATGCCATCTCCAACATGCCCAGGCGTGTCTTGGCAATTGTGTAGTCAGCGGCTTTTTGATGTGACTGCTGCGTAATCGTGGCTGCGAATGCTGCTGGCACTTTGTCTCGATGCTGAGCCACATGGCGAATCTGCCGTGAGGCCAGATAAAACTTTGTTCCCAGCCCCAGTACCAGCAGGGTTGAAAACAGCACGGTGAAGGTAAAGGCGTAGTCGGTCATGCCGCGAAGTTTAGGCGATCGACAACCCATCGGCGAGAATGGCGGAATGCTTGATACTGAACCCACTCTGACAAAATCAGACCAAAACCTGGTTTGGCTGGATTGTGAAATGACCGGCCTGGATCCGGAAAAAGAACGCATCATTGAAATTGCCGTGGTTGTCACGGGCCCGCAGCTCACGCCGCGTATCGAAGGCCCGGTGCTGGCTATTCATCAGGCTGACGCGTTATTGGAGCAGATGGACAAATGGAACAAAGGCACACATGGCCGTAGCGGGCTGATTGACAAAGTCAAGGCCAGCACCTTGTCGGAGGAGGATGCCCAGGCGCAAATACTGACATTCCTGACGAAATACGTTCCCAAGGGGGCAACGCCCATGTGCGGCAACACCATTGGTCAGGACCGGCGCTTTCTGGTTCGGTACATGCCCAAACTCGAAGCGTTTTTTCATTACCGCAATATTGATGTCAGCACCTTCAAGGAACTCGCCAAACGCTGGCGGCCAGAGGTGTACAGCGCTTTCAAAAAGCGCCAAAGCCACACCGCGCTGGCTGACGTGCATGAATCAATTGATGAGCTGGAACATTACCGAACGCATTTTCTTAAATGAATTTTTAATGTTTAAGGGCTTTAGCGTATGTAGCATAAGCATAGTTTGCTATCAAAAATATAGTAATTGGCTTTAAGATGACCAGGTTCCGCATAGATTAAGTGCATGAAGGCGATGGATTTACCAAAGCCACTGGTAAAAACCCGTAAGGCATGCCATAATCATGGGCTTGCAGTTGCACACAGTGCATCTTTGCATTTGTACATCTACCTCACACTTTTGGACTCTATTTACAGAGTCAACGTCTCGGGACAATTCTGTCCTTGATGCGGATATTCGTTTGATGGTTGATGTTTTATTAACCATGAACGAAGCTTTCCGCATCGCGGGAGGTGGAGTTTCCTGCTCTTCGTTAAAACGAAGCGGGCAGGGGATTAGTGAGAAAAACATGACTGACTCTTTTGAGACTCGCGGCGACTTTGCGCCTGAAGCTACCGAAACCATTTCCGACCTGGAAATTCACGTGATTCCTGACTTCTCTTCCGACGAGCCTGTTGCCGTGGCAACCTCGCTGGAAGCCGTGGTCGCCGAGCCCAACGGCTTTGTGAAACTGGGCTTGGCCAAGGAACTGCTGCAAGCCGTGGCCGACATGGGTTTCACCCAGCCAACGTCGGTGCAAATGGCGACCATCCCCAAGGCCATGCAGGCCCTGGATGCCGACCCGAAAGCGCCAAAATTCACCGACCTGCTGGTTTCCAGCCAGACCGGTAGCGGCAAGACTGCCGCCTTCCTGCTGCCCGTGCTGCACACCTTGCTGAAGCAGCAGGAAGAAGCCGAGCGCTTTGAGCGCTCCGAATTCGAACGCCTGAGCGCCGAAGCTGTTGCCCGTGGCGAAGCCCCGTTGAAGAAGCCAAAGCGCAAGGACCCGACCAACATGCGCAATTTCAAGGCCGCCACCCCCGGCGCCCTGATCCTGTGCCCGACCCGCGAGCTGGCGCAGCAGGTCTGCGCCGACGCCATCGACCTGGTTCGCCATTGCCGCGGCCTGCGCGTTGCCAACGTCGTTGGCGGCATTCCCTACCAGCTGCAGATCGCCAAGCTGCAAAATGCCGACCTCGTCGTCGCCACGCCCGGC
>JAQGLT010000102.1 GCA_028292745.1 Polaromonas sp.
CCGAAAGTCACGGAGGCAGTTGCCTTGTGGACAGCTCTTTGGAGCGAGGCACCACTTTCACGATCGACATGCCGATCGATGCCGCACCGTTTCAGAACGCGAACATCCTGGGCTGAGTACGGGGCCATTGCCAGCGCCGTCCGCTTCGATGCACGCAGGCTGAAACCTTTCAGAATGCATTAAAAGCGCTATTGCTCATGTTCGCACATGGGAATTACGCTAAAAACGATATCGAACAATTGCGCAAGGAAAAGCAGTGGAAAAGCAAAAGCTATGGATCGAACCGGTAGGAAGCATGATCGTGGCGAGGTTACGAGGCGTGCCCACCGAAGAAATTCTGAAGGAATGCCAGGAACGAATCCTGGCGCTGGTTCAGGATACGGGACAAGGAAAAGTGCTATACGACACGCTGGAAATGGAAGCGCCAGACATTGACCTTGTGCTTACTCAGCAAAAGCTGCAAGAAGAACTGAGGGCGAGCCTGGCCGATATAAAGCTGCGCAAGGCCATTGTGGTGCCTGATAGCCGTATTGCCTACCTTTCCCGTATTGCTTTTGGTGAAGGAAATTACCGTGTCTTCTATAGTGACTTAACAGCAGCCATCCAGTGGCTTGAAGAGTAAATCAGTTGTGTCGCATTAACCAGTGATGAACGTGATTTTGGTTAGGACGAGTGTGATGATGGGACAAGGCGACTGAAGGGCCCCGACCGTCGGGCGCCTCATCGCACAAAGCGGGACGGAATCAGCCGCCGCATCGGGCGGCCCACCAGTTCCCGAAAGCGCGGGCTGTGCAGGCAAAAGGCGCCGACTAGCCCCGCCAGACAACCGAGCAAGGTGTCCAAAAACCGCGCCTCGATCAGCGGCGCCAGCGGTGTTTGCCCCAGCGTAGCAGCTTCCACCAGCAAAATCGTCAGGGGCGTAATGAAAATGACCGCGAAGGCGTAGTGCCGCACCACCGTCATCTCGATCACGAAGGTCAGCACCATGACCGCCAGCGAAACCGTCCATTTATCCAGCGGCAACAATAACAAGCCCCAGGCCACCAGCAAGCCGGCGCCGGTGCCAAGCACGCGGTGCAGCTGCTTGGTCCACACCGCGCGCAGCGACATGCCTTGAATCACGGCCAGGCAGCTTACCGACACCCAGTAAGCTTTGTGCAATTGCAGTGCCTGCGCCAGGGCCAGCGATATGCCCACGAAGATACCGGTGACGACCGAGTCAAGCACCACGAAGTCAAAACTTGGCGACGGCAGGGGCGACGCGGGTGTTGGCTCCCGAAAGCGCAGCGTATAAATGCTGTAGAAGAACGCTATCAGGAAGGCCACCAGCGTCCCCATGCTGATCAGCCCCACCATGAGTGGCACCTGCGACACCTGCAGCGGTGTGTAGGCGCCGATCGCCGCGGCCATGATGAAGAACAGGCTGCTGGGCGGCCCCATCGCGTATGACCGGCAGACCATAGTCACCAGTATGGCAATGAAGATCAGCACCGGCATCATCAAAAAGGCAAAGAAATGGCTGATCACCCCCAGGGTGTAGCAGGCCGTCATGGCAAACGCACAGGCCATCAGCGTCACCATGCGCTGATGCAGCGCCGTGGCAGGCAGGTACAAAAACACCAGCCCGCCCAGCGACGACACCAGGCCGTAATTCATGTGGTTGAAGAACGCGCCAACCAGTAGCGGCAGCCCCGTGGCCAGCGCGGCGGCAAAGGGCATTTGCCACTGCCGGTCGCTGGGTTTGATCGTCATCAGTTGGTGCACCTCTTCGCGCACGAACCTTTTGAATTCAGCCCATCTGCTCGTTGGTGTCATGGAGGGTGTGCGCTTAGGCGAAGTTCATGCAATCGAACGCCGGGTTGCCCAACCGCTTGTCCGGTCGACGATTTTACGGCCGGCTGCACGACCGGCTTCAGAGGGAAACGGTCGTGACTGGCCGAACCTATACCGTCATGAGCGGTTTTGGTTGCCTTAGCGCTTGCTCTGTTTTCCCAAGCCGGTCAACGAATCATATGCGCGAAGTAAATATTTCTGATCCCGAATAACGATCCACCTTTTACCTGGCTGGGTGCAGCATGCTTTCTGGCAAAGGTTTAGGATGGCGAACGGCCTGCCTGCCGAACAGGTACGACAAGTTCATGCCACAACGGCATACCGTCGGCCAGCAGGCTCATGGATCAGCCAACCGGCACACCGAGGCGCCGGCGCTCATTCAAGCGAAAAGGAGCCGCAATATGAAGCACAGCCTCAGCACCTTTCCCCCTCCTGGCCCGGCGCCGCGTGATCCCCGGCGACGCCTCGTTCTGGCCGGGCTGCTGGGCGCCTATGCCGCCTCACTGATCCCCTGGGCGCTGGCGCAACCCGTGGCCAATGCCGAGCAAGGCGCGTTCCTGGGCGTGTCCGCCATCCTCGCCGGCCGCCAGACGCTGGACGCCGCGCAGGCCAGGCGCCTGTATGACGCCCTCGTGGCCGATGACGCGGGCTTTGCGGGCGCCGCGCAGGCGCTGCTCAAGCTGATCAACGACCGGAAAATTGATCCGGCGCAGTTGCACCAGGTGCTTACCGACGAAAAATCTCCGCTGGCGCCCGTGGCCCAGAACATCGCCAGGGCCTGGTTCATGGGCATCATCGGCAACGGCGACAAGGCCCGAGCCCTCGCGTACGAAGACGCGCTCAATGCCCAGATCGTCCAAGACTTTCTGAAACCTCCTACTTACGCCTATGGCGCCTACGGTAGCTGGTCCAAGAAACCCTAGCTGAAGGAGCCCGCCATGGCAGGCAATTTATCCGCAGAATTCGTGGTCATCGGCTCGGGCATCATCGGTTCGCTCGCCGCGCGCAAGCTGGCGCTGGCCGGCGCCTCGGTGCTGATGCTGGAAGCCGGCCCGCGCGTCACCCGCGACGAGATCGTGGCGCGCTTTCGCAACTCGCCGCGCCGCAGCGACTGGATGTCACCCTATCCGTCGGTGGCCTGGGCGCCGCACCCGATCTACCTGCCCAAAGACAACGGCTACCTGGTCCAGGCAGGGCCCTACCCCTATCCGGCCGAGTACATCCGCATGGTCGGCGGCAGTAGCTGGCACTGGGCGGCGCAGGCCTGGCGCAACGTGCCCAACGACTTTCAGATCAAAAGCCTCTACGGCGTCGGCGTGGACTGGCCGATCAGCTATGAAGACCTGGAACCTTTTTACCAGGAGGCCGAGGACATCATGGGCGTGTCGGGCGCGCCGAACACTGGCTCGCCGCGCAGCAAGCCCTTCCCCATGGAGCCTGTGGCCGAGCCCTGGGCCATGCGCCGCCTGCGCGAACGGCTGGCGCCCAGCTACCCGGTGGTGAGCAACACCACGGCGCGCAACAGCCGCAGCTACGACGGCCGGCCCGCGTGCTGCGGCAACAACAGCTGCCAGCCGATCTGCCCGATCGATGCGCAGTACCACGGCGGCCTGTCGGCAGACGCGGCCGAAGCGGCGGGCGTCAAGCTGCTGGCCAACGCCAATGTCTACCAGCTCGAACACGATGGCCAGGGCCGCGTCAGTGCCGCGCTGTACTACGCCCCCGACAAGACCTCGCACCGCGTGACCGGCAAGACCTTCATCCTGGCGGCCAACGGCATTGAAAGCCCCCGGCTCTTGTTGCTGTCGACCAGCGACAAGTTCCCGCGCGGCCTGGCCAACCACCACGACATGGTCGGCCGCCACCTGATGGACCACCCCAGCACCTCGCTCGCCTTTGATGCGGACGAGGACGTGTGGCTGGGCCGCGGGCCGCAAAGCCCGAGCTCCATCAACACCATGCGCGACGGCGCCTTCCGCGCCGAGCACTCTCCTTATCGGCTCGACTTCACCAACATTTCTCGCGTCGACAGCGCCAGCAGCAACCTGATCAGCGCTGGCGTCTACGGCGTGGAGTTCGACAAGGGCCTGCGCCACGCGGCCGCCCGCGAGATGAGCCTCAAGAACGTGCTGGAGGTGCTTCCGGTGCCCGAGAACCGCATCACCTTGAGCCGCGAAAAAGATGCCATGGGCATTCCCAAGCCACAGGCGCACTACGCGATTGACGAGTACACGCGCAAGGGGCACGAGCGCTCCACACAGGACTTCAAGCGAATTGCCGAACTGATGGGTGGCACCAACCTGCGGCCCAGCAAGGAAGGCGTGTTTGCCAACAACCAGCACATCTGCGGTACCCTGAGCATGGGCCATGAACCGGCCAATTCGGTCTGCGACCAGTGGGGACGCGCGCACGGGCACGACAACTTGTTCCTGGCCAGCACCGGCGTGCTGCCCACTTCGGGCACCTGCAACTCAACCGAAAACGCCCTTGCGGTGGCGCTGCGCACGGTGCAGTTCATCCTGGCCGAGCAGGGCAAGGCCGGCGTGGCCAGGCCGGCGTCCTCGAAGTCCAGTTAAGCAAAGGTGGCTCATCATGATTGACAAAACCCGCTTTTCCTGGCGCATTGCGGGCTGCTATGGCGCCTTGGCGCTGTGTCTGCTCAGCCTGGGTGTGCTGGCCGCAACCCCGCAAGGTCCCGCAGCGCCCACACCCACCGGCGCGGCCAATCCGTCTGAGCTGGTCCAGCGGGGCAAGTATCTGGCTATCGCCGGAGATTGCGTGGCCTGCCACACCGCCCCCGGCGGCAAGCCCATGGCCGGCGGCCTGGCGTTGCCCACGCCGATTGGCGCCGTCATCGCGACCAACATTACACCATCCAAGACTCACGGCATCGGCAACTATACCGAGGCGCAATTCATCGACGCGCTGCGCAAGGGCGTTCGCGCCGACGGCCAGCGCCTGTACCCCGCCATGCCGTACACCTCCTATGCGCTGGTGAGCGATGAGGATGCGCACGCGATGTACGTCTACTTCATGCAGGGTGTGGCGCCGATTGATGCCGCGCCGACGCAGGCCACTGCCCTGTCCTTTCCCTTCAACATCCGCCTGTCGATGGCCGCATGGAACCTGCTGTTCCTTGATAGCAAGCCCTTTGCCGCCGACGCCAGCAAAACCGCCGAGTGGAACCGCGGCGCCTACCTGGCGCGCGGCCTGACGCACTGCAGCACCTGCCACAGCCCGCGCAACTTCCTGATGGCTGAAGACATCCAGCGCGAGCTCGGTGGCGGCTACGTGGGACCCTGGTTGGCACCCAACATCACGCCCGACGTCAACAGTGGCATTGGCGGCTGGAGCGAGCAGGAAATCGCCGACTACATGCGCCTGAGCCGGGTGGCCGACAAGGACCAGGCCGCCGGCCCGATGGCCGAAGCGGTGGACCACAGCCTGAAGCATCTCACGCCCGAGGACCTGCGCGCCATCGCCGTCTACGTGAAAAGCGTGCCGGCCCAGCACGACGCTGCCGACACCAAGCCGGCCCATGCCTGGGGCGCGGCCGCCAACGACCTGAAAAACGTGCGCGGCGTGGTCTGGCCCAATGACCGCGACCAGCTCAGCGGCGCGCAGCTCTACGACGCACACTGCGCCACCTGCCACCAGGCCAGCGGCCAAGGCAGTTTTGATGGCGCGCTGCCACCGCTGTTTCACAACACCACCGTCGGGCGCAGCAACAGCAACAACCTGGTGATGGTGTTACTCGACGGTATTAAGCGCGTGCGCGACATGCCCGAGGTGAAGATGCAGGGCTTTCGTGGCGTGATGTCCGACGTGCAGATCGCCACCTTGGCCTCGTACCTGACCCAACACTACGGCAACCCCGACGTCAAGGTGACGGCCGGCCAGGTCAAGGCGCTACGAGCGGGCGGCGCGCCGTCCAGCCTGCTCTGGCTGGCACGCATTGGACTGATCGTTGGTCTGCTTGTTCTCCTTGCAGGGCTGGCGTGGCTTGTGCGCAGAGGCCGCCAACAGCGCGGTTGAATCCTGGCGAGGTACACTTTGCCATTGTGAGGTCAGCCCAATAGGGAGCTGGATCAAGGGAGATTGAAAGCTTTCGCAAAAAAAGATGTCGCTCAACAGGGCCGCAGCACTGTCGAGCGACCAGATACAGGAAGTATCAGGAAGCGATTTTCAGGTGCCGCGCTGGCGTCAAGGCGCCAGGCGCCGGGCGCCAGCACCCGAGGCTGCCAGTATGAGAAAGCCGCCGCCCTCGACGGCCATGTTCTTGAAGAACATCATTTGCTGCACCATCACCTGCTCGGCCGGCACAGCGCAGTAGTTGTGAAAGAAAAAGCTGGTCACCAGCGCGAAAAAGGCCAGCGCCAAGGCCGCCCAGCGTGTGCCAAAACCAAATATCAGTGCCAGCGAGCCGACGATCTCGACGACCAGAGCCACCGCAGTAGCGACCTCGGACAGTCGATGCCGGCAGGCCGGACTCCGTGGTGCCCAGAGCATCTTTGCTCCACGCGCTTTCTCCTCTAATGACGTGGGTCCGTGAATTGTTCGAGTTCAAACCTGTGGCGATTTCGCGGAAACGAGCTTGCGTGCTGCCCGGCAACGTCTGGACAGCGAGGAAGGATGGAAGTCGTACGCGCGCCGCGCGGCGTCGAGGGCACCTAGCCGCAGGCAGTCCGTACATTCAGATTGCGCCGCACGCGTTACCGGGGATTGACTAAAACGAGCCTGCAGCATGTGGCGACGGCCGTCGACATGAATGTCGAGCGGGCCACTGCATGGCTGATTGGCTAGCCTGGGGAGAAAACACGAATATCGCGCTTTGCCCGGCTGGCCACATGAAGGAGTCTGCCGTCAATTCGCCAACAGTATCGCTACCGCTAGCGAAAATGGGTTTTGCTCTACTATGAGAAGCGATGGCCATCGCCATCGCCGAGAGTTTTTTGCTGCTTTTGAGTGCAAAACTATTTCCCGGCACCCTTGAAAAGAGGTCGAGGCGCTGTGCTATGTCAGCCAATAACGCTTTAAGAGGGTGTAGACGAAATCAACCGGAACTAGCGAGTCGGCTGAGAAGGAGGCGCGCCTCGGCAAGCCAGACCCAGGCGGTGGAAATCGAGGTCTTGCGGTTATGGTGCATAACCATTCGGCGCCAACGCTCACTCCATGCGTGCGTACGTTCAACAACCCAGCGCTTGGGCGACGCCATTGAGCCTTTGCTGCACTGGCTCAACCAGCGTGCGTTTCAAAAGCTGCCGGGCAGCCGCGCCAGCGTGTTCGCGCAGATCGACACGCCAGCGCTGATGGCCTTACCGGTGCAGCCCTGGGAATGGGCGGTCTTCAAGACGGTGCGGGTGCACATCGACAGCCACGTCGAATATGAAGGCCACCGCTACAGCGTGCCCAACGCCCTGGTGGGCCTGGCGCTGGAGCTGCGCGTCACCGCGCGTGCGGTGGAGGTTTTGCACCGTGGCAACCGGGTGGCCAGCCACATGCGCTGCGTCCACAAAGATGGTTTCACCACCGTGACGGAGCACCTGCCCGAGCGCCACCAGCACCAGGCACAGTGGACGCCCGAGCGGCTGATGGCCTGGGGCGTGCGCATCGGCGTGGCCTGTGCGGCCACGGTGCAAAAGATGCAGGCGCGCCAACCCCATCCCGAGCACGCCTACCGCGCCTGTTTGGGCTTGCTGTCCCTGTCCAAACGCTACGGCGACGCCGGGCTCGAGGCGGTGTGCACCTTGACGTTGAGCTTGGGCACCAGCAAATACACCCACATCCGCGACATGTTGCTCAACCGGCGCGACCTGCTGCAAGCCAGCACCACGCCTGAGTGGACATCTCCCGTACACGCCCATGTGCGTGGCGCGAACTACTACCAATGAAGCCTAACATGATGATGAACACCACCTTGAATCAACTGCGCAGCCTGCGCCTGGAAACCATGGCGCAGGCGCTGGAGCAGCAACTCATGCAAAGCGGCATCGGCGCCATGAGCTTTGAAGAACGGCTGGCCTTGCTGGTAGACCGTGAGGTGCATGGCAGGCAGGACCGGCGCTGTGCGCGGTTGCTCAAGACTGCCAAACTCAAATACCCGCAAGCGGCCATTGAAGATTTGGACAGCTGCAGCACGCGAGGCATTGAACGCAGTGCGGTAACGAGTCTGGCCCTGGCGGAGTGGGTCAATGCCGGGCACGCCGTGCTGATCACCGGAGCCACCGGCGCGAGCAAGTCCTGGCTGGCGTGCACGCTGGCCCAGCATGCCTGCCGGCGTGGCTACAGTGCGCTGCGCCTAGCGGGTTCCTCGCCCGGGCGAGGAACTGCGCATTCGGCACGCCAACGGCACCTTTACGCGCTGGTTGGACACGCTCAAAAATACGGACGTCTTGCTGCTGGACGACTGGGGCATGGCCGCCATGGACGGTCAAACCCGGGCCGATCTGCTGGAGATCATTGACGACCGGGCCAGCCAGCGCGCGACTATTCAATCACCAGCCAGTTGCCCATTGAGCACTGGCACGAGTGGATAGGTGACCAAACTGTGGCCGATGCTATGCTCGATCGGCTCATGCAAAACCATCACCGTTTCACCCTCACCGGCGAATCTCTGCGCAAAAAAAGCCCGCCAGCACAAGCAATCGCCGACAAGTAGGCCTCCACTGTCAGGGCGCCTCCGGCGACCTAGCACCGGCCTATTTGTTCAAAAAAATCAATTCCACAGAAGGGCAAAACAGCCGGAAAAGCACGCCGGCATAAAATCAAAATGCGCAACACCGACCCTCGGTCACGTTGCCGGAATCAGCAGTCACGTTCACCGGAATACGCACAGAGGCAAGTCGTCCCATTCATCCTGCCCGCTCAGATCGCGCCCGGGTGGCAGGGCATGAGCCTTGATGCGCGTGATTGCGATGGCATCGCTGGTGAGCGCGGTGGCTGGCTGCGTCCCCACGGCGTACGTTCCTGCGCCAGTAATCCTGGCACCTAGACATCTACCCCAGCCGGTCGTCACATCTCGAGGGGCCCCTACCCGCCACCAGGCTCTTCCCGAATCTGGGGGCCCGGTGTTCCGACCGGGCAGCAGTCAACCCCAGGAAGCTGTAGAGAGTTGCAGCGGCGAGCACGGGCTGGAGCGACCCTCTTTCGCGGCTGAGAGGTCGGTGCGCCGCGCAGGAATGTCAGCGCACCCAAACCGTTCAGCTGAACGTCACCCCCAGGTTCCAGGTAGGGCGCTGGTAAGTAGACGGGGCTTGCTCGTAAACAAGCGGGCGAGCTCCACAGTGAGCATGGCCCCGCGCATTTGCGCTCTTCCCGCCTGTTCAATCAGTTGACGGTGATTCCTGCGTCCTTGATGATTCGCTGGTACTTAGCGGAATCAGCCCTGATGTAGCTGCCAAACTGACCTACAGTCCCTGACGACGGCGTCATCCCTAGTTTCTTCAATGCATCGATGACATCTGGCTGCTGAAGAACCGCGTTCAGTTCCTTATTCATCCGATCAATCAGTGGCTGCGGTACGCCAGCGGGCGCCAGCATCCCGAACCAAAGGTCAAATGCATCTTCCTGGAGGGTGGCTTGCTGGGCAAGCGGAGGCACCGCCGGGAGCGCCGGCGCCGCCTCTTTTCCCGTCACCGCAAACGCTTGAAGCTGACCGCTGGAAATGAAAGGTAGTGCTGTACTGAGGGTGAGAATCGAAAGATCGACGCGCCCGCCGATGACATCCTGGATGATCGATGACGCACTACGATATGGCACATGCAGAATATCCGTACCTGTCTTCCGATTGATGTACTCCAGGAGAAGGTGCAGCGGCGTGCCCACGCCAGAGGTTGCCAAACTGAGTTTTCCTCGATTTGCTTTGCCATACTGCAACAGGGCGCTCAGTGTGTTGGCCGGGACGGATTTGTTGCCGACCAACACCATGGGTGATGTGGAGATGAGTCCCACAGGCGCCAGATCGTTCAGCCCGTTGTACTTCAGTGCAGGGTTCACGGCCCAGGCAATCGCAACTTCGCTGCCCGACCCGACCATGAACGTATAGCCGTCAGTGCTGGCTCGCGCTACTTTGGCGGCTCCGACCGCACCTCCAGCGCCTCCTACGTTTTCGATGACGACCGACTGACCGAGTCGCTGCGACAAGGGCGTGGAGATCAGACGCGCGACTGCGTCCACGCTGCCTCCAGCAGCGTAGCCAACTACGATCGTGATTGGCTTTTCCGGCCATGCGGCATGCGCGAAGGGCATCAGCCCAAGCGAAAGAACAGCCGCACCAGCAGCGATGAGGGTGCGACGAGCGATAGATGTGGATGTCATGTAGGTCTCCTTAGGAAGTTTTGAGTGAAGCTAGGCTGTCCCGAGCTCTTCATCGACAAGTGAGAGCCAGTAGGCGATGCCGTAGGGCAAAGCGTCGTCGTTGAAGTCATAGTTGGGCATGTGAAGATGTCCGCCTCCATCGCCCAAGCGTCGGCCATTGCCGATGAACATGAATGCGCCAGGTCGTTGCTGAAGCATCCAGGAGAAGTCTTCTCCGGCTGTGAGCTGCTTCATTTGGGAATCGACGGCTTCGGATCCGGATACTCGTGCTGCCGCACGTGCAGCAACGTGCACGGCTTCCACGTCATTGACCACTGGCGCTGCGTTCCACCAACATTTGACTTCGGCTCTGGCTGAAGCGAGTTGCGCATGCGCTTGAGCCATGGCGGCAATCTTTGACTCCAGGACTGCCTGCGTCCCGGGAGAAAAGGCGCGCATCGTTCCCGAGATCTTCAACTCCGCTGGCATCACGTTCATTGCGTTGGGATCACCAGCTTGGATATGCCCGACACTGATGATCGCCGTCTCACCTGGCGCGATGTTTCTCGAGACGATGGTTTGCAATCCCAGGATGAAGTTCGCCTGGACGACTGTCAAATCGGCCGCCAGGTGCGGTGTCATCCCGCCGTGGCCGCCAGAACCGTGGAACGTGACTTGCCAGCGCCCTGAAGCTGCCATGAACGCCTGCGGGCGGGTGCCGAATGCGCCGACTGCCATCGATGGGTACGAGTGCAGCCCATAGATACGGTCGCACGGGAACTGGTCGAACAAACCGTCCTCCAGCATCGCCAGTGCCCCTCCTCGCCCTTCTTCAGCAGGCTGGAAGATGACATGGACCGTACCGTCGAAGTCGGAGCGCTCAGCGAGCAGGCGCGCTGCACCGAGCAGCATCGCCGTGTGGCCGTCGTGCCCGCAAGCATGCATCTTGCCCGCATGCAGCGAGGCGTGCGGCACCGCGTTGGCCTCGGTCATTGCCAGAGCATCCATGTCGGCACGCAAGCCGATGCGGCGACGGTCGGAATTGCGGCCCCGAATCGTCCCTACCACACCCAGACGTCCCAAACCAGTCCGCACCTCGATCCCCCACGACGCGAGTCGTTCGGCGACCAATTCGGCGGTTCGGGTTTCCTCGAAGCCAAGCTCTGGATGTGCATGGATGTCGCGCCGAATAGCGACTATCTCCTCGATGCCCGAGGTCGCCCGCTGAAAGTACGAGTTCATGTTTGTCTCCTAGTGAGTGGGTTTGAACGTGCTGCCTGTGGCGGTCATGTCACTCAGCATGCTCCGTGCACCCGGGCGAGAATCAGAGGAAAAGCTCTCATGGTCATGCTCCAGTTGGTAGCGAAAGGGATAAAAACAGGTGAACTACGCCGCATCTGAGCCGGCCTAATTAACTTGGCCGGCAGCCAGGGCGATCGCCTCCACCTCAACGGCCAAGCCGAAGTGCAGCTCTGAGACCCCTGCGACTGCACGGGCGGGGCAATGTGGTCCGATCCACTCGGCGTAGAGAGCGTTGAATACCGGCCAATCCAGGATGTCGGTGACGTACACGCGTACTTGCACAAGTCTTTCTTTGCTGGTCCCGGCAACTTCTAAGCAAGCCTCCAGATTTGCCAGTACCTGTCGCGCTTGCACGTCGAAAGGCTTACCGGTCAGCGGGGTTCCCTTGGCGTCGATGGGAAGCTGTCCGGAGACGAACACCTGGCCAGCTGCGGTGCAGACATGCGAATAGTGCCTGGCGGGCGGCGTGAGCGCATTGCTGTTCTCGCAATTGATACCTGAGCTATGAATTTTATTCATTGGTTGTCTTCCCGCTGGGCAAAAGTGTCCCTAGTCGTTGGCCTGGTAGCCAACGACGCAGAGCGAATTGAAGTGAGATGCTTAGCTTTGGAGTAGCGCGGCGAACCTGCTCATATCGATGTTGCCTCCGCTGATCAATACGCCTACCCGTTTTCCCTGCACCTGCTCCTTGAGCTGCCGGGCCGCTGCCAGACCTAAGCAGCCCGTGGGCTCTACAACGATCTTCATTCGGCTAGCCAAGAACGACATGCAGTCGATCAACTCGCTGTCGGAAGCGGTGAGGATGTCGGTCACGTCGCGGCGAATGATGGGGAACGTGACTTCGCCCAAATGCTGCGTTTGAGCACCATCTGCAATGGTTTTGGGAGTGTCAATATGGACGATGGAGCCACTCTTGAAGGATCGCTGGCCATCGTTGCCAGCTTCCGGCTCTACTCCGTACAGCTTGCAGTCGGGAGCCAATGCGCGCGTTGCCAGCGCACATCCGGATAGCAACCCCCCCCCGCCTAGAGGAACGAACAAGTAGTCCAGCGGTCCCACCTCCTCGAACAGCTCCTTGGCGGCTGTGCCTTGTCCGGCAAGTACGTCCGGGTGGTCGTAGGGCGGAATCAGTGTCAGCCCTTCTTTCTCAGCAAGCTCTCGGCCGATCTGCTCGCGGTCCTGGGTGTATCGGTCATAAATAACCACTTTCCCACCGTAGCCCTTTGTTGCGGCCACCTTTGCTGCGGGGGCATCATGAGGCATAACAATGGTCGCAGGAATCCCGAGTAACTTGGCTGACAACGCGATGGCTTGCGCGTGATTGCCTGAGGAGAAGGCGACTACACCAGCTTTGCGCTGTTCGGCATCGAACCTCGACAATGCGTTGAATGCACCACGGAACTTGAATGCACCCATCCGCTGCAGGTTCTCGCACTTGAAGAACACCTCTGCTTGTAGATCCTCGTTAACGGTACGAGAGGTTAAGACCGGTGTCTTGTGAGCGTGCCCGTTGATTCGGTCAGCGGCCGCAACAACGTCGTCGTAAGTTGGAAGGTTTTGCACGGGAATCCTTTCTGTGAGCTACCAAGGCCAAGCGATGCTTTGACCAGCGTGATTTGTAATGGCTTTTTGATAGATGAGGCGGGCGACGGTCAGGTCTTGTAATGCTAGTCCGGTCATATCAAAGACGGTAATGTCGTCGGCGACCCGCGTGAAGTCCGCCTTGCCGCTGACCAGGTCACCGAGCTCCTGGCACAGTGCGTCTGAGGTCCACTGCAGTTCGCCGAGTTGACGTGCCTGCTGTACATCATCGACGATCAGGCGCACCTTCTCGAGGAGCCCTTCTGGCAACTCCCGCTTGCCACGGGTGTCAGCGCCGACGCAGTTCAAATGAGTGCCCGCCCTAACCGCATCTGCGGCGAACAACGGCCCGCCCCCGGGCGTTGCAGTGATGATGACGTCACTCTCGCGGACGGCCGCGTTCGCATCCGAGGCACAGGAAACGTCGCATCGCTCCGCGAACTCCGACTCGAATGCAGGATCAGGATGCCGGTCGACCGAGACGTACCGCACGTGGCGCATGCGGGGCAAGGTGCGCAGGGCGAAGGCGAGTTGGGACTTAGCCTGCACGCCTGTACCGAAGACTGTGAGCGATTGGCTCTCCGGACGTGCTAGCAACTGCAGGCCGAGGGCTCCCGCAGCTCCCGTTCGCACGGTTGTGATCGTGTTCCCGTCGATCACGCATTGCGGCCGACCTGTTGCCGGATCGAACAGCATTACGGTCGCTTGGTGCGGCTCGCCACCGGCCGTGCGATTTGCCGGCCAGAATCCGGCTGCCTTAAAGCCGAGCAGGTGTTGAGAGGGAACATCGCCAGCCTTGATGCCGAAGATGCCTCCTGTGGCGAGTTGCTCGCGGATCACGGGGAACACGCGACCTTCGCGGTGGCTGTGCAGCTCGAATGACTCGCGCACGGCCTGCAGAACCTCCACGGGATCGAGCAAGGCATCGACTGCGTTCTTGTCGATCAGCAGCAGACGGGCATCACTTCGCATAGCTGTACACCGAAGCGCGCGATACGCCCAAGTGCTCCGCAATCGTCTCCATCGAACGGCGTACGTCCAGCAAGCCGGCTGCCCTGAGCTCCTTAACCAGTTTGCGCCGATCCTTAGCTTTCAGAGAGCGCGGCGTTGTGGCGAAGCGCGCAGCAAACTGGTCGATGCGCGAGCGGATAATCTCGGCTCCAGCCGGATCCAGCGTTTCGGCAGCAGGCGCATCAAGCTGCACAGCGGCGAACTGGGTCAGCATACCTTGGAAGCCCTGAAAGACCGTCAGGTCGATGTTCATGCACAGCGCGGCGATGTAGCGGCCTTCGGAATCCTTGATGCCGATCGACGTGCTCTTCACTTGGCGACCGTCTGAGAACTTGTTCGGGTAGTTCGCGATCACCTGCTCGAACTCGGGGTCGAGGATGCGCGCAAGGCCCAGCTCTGTGGCGGGATGGCCAACCTCGCGGCCAGATAGGTTGTTGTGGATCGCCAGCACTGCGTGGCTCGGGTCCAAGAGGTCGTGCACGACCACTTCGCAGAAGGGAGCGAAGGTCTTTGCCAGCCCATCGGCGATCTGCTTCACCTGGGCGAGCAGCTGCTGCTGCTCAGGGGTTTTTCTTGTCATGTTGGAAATTTTGTATGGTATTGGACATAATGTCAAGTATCGACTAACAAGGATTTTTCGTGACCCACTTATCCGACCTCAACACACCAGCAGCAGTGGTGGACGTCCAGCGCATGCTGCGCAACATCCAGCGTATGCAGACGCGCGCTGACTCTCTCGGCGTGAAGTTTCGCCCGCACGTGAAGACCACCAAGTGCCTGGAGGTGGTCAAGGCGCAACAGGCTGCTGGCGCCCACGGCATCACCGTGTCTACACTCAAAGAAGCCGAGCAGTTCTTCGCCGCCGGCATTTCAGACATCCTGTACGCAGTGGGCATGGTCCCAGCCAAGCTTCCCCAAGTTCTGGCGATGCGTCGCCGTGGCTGCGACCTCAAGATCATCACGGACAGCCTCGCCGCCGCCCGATCCATTGCGGCGTTCAGCGCGGAGAACAACGCGGCCTTGGAGGTGTGGATTGAAATCGACTCGGATGGGCACCGCTCCGGCATCGAGCCAGAGGCCGACCTCCTGCTCGATGTTGGCAAGACCTTGCACGACGCGGGTGTCCATCTTGGCGGAGTTCTGACACATGCCGGCTCCAGCTACGAATGCACGACCGAAGAGGAGCTTCGCGAACTCGCGGAGAAGGAGCGTGCAGGAGCCGTTAGGGCCGCGGAAAGGCTTCGTGCTGCCGGACTGCCCTGCCCAGGGGTGAGCGTCGGGTCCACGCCCACCGCGCTCTACGCCCAGCGCCTTGGGGGCGTGACTGAGTTGCGGGCCGGGGTGTACGTCTTCTTTGATCTAGTGATGCACAACGTTGGTGTGTGCCGAACCGAAGACATTGCGCTGAGCGTCCTGACGACCGTCATCGGTCACCAGGAGGAGAAGGGCTGGGCGATTGTCGATGCTGGCTGGATGGCGATGAGCCGCGATCGCGGCACACAAAAGCAGCAGCGCGACTTCGGGTTCGGCCAGGTGTGCACAGAGGGCGGCAAATTGCTGGAGGATTACCTGGTCACGTCGGCCAACCAGGAGCACGGCATTGTTTCCCTGCGCAGTGGCGTAGACCCGCAGATCGCCGAGCGCCTCCCCATCGGCACCCGGCTGCGTATCCTGCCGAATCACGCGTGTACAACAGGTGCCCAGCATCCGGAATACCACGCTATTGATCAAAAGAGCGATGCGCTATCCTGGCCGCGCTTCTACGGGTGGTGAGTATGAACGCGCCGACAACGCATATGAAACGGGTCATCGTGCTGGGCACGGGCGGCACGATCGCTGGATCCGGTGGACTTCCAGGTGCCAACGTCGGCTACACGGCCGGCACCATTCCGGTGTCCGACTTGCTGACCGGGATTACGGGCCCTGCAGACCTGGTGCTGGAGGGGGAACAGGTCGCGCAGCTCGACAGCAAGGATATGGAGCTGGAGACCTGGCTCCAATTGCGAGCTCGGTGCGTGCATTGGCTGGCGCAGGCCGACGTGGCAGGCGTCGTGATCACACACGGCACCGACACGATCGAGGAAACCGCGTTCTTTCTGGCGTCGACTGTTGCAACATCGAAGCCAATTGTGCTGACCTGTGCCATGCGTCCTGCGACTGCATTGTCACCGGATGGGCCGCAGAACCTCCGCGACGCGCTGTCCGTCGCCGCTGACCCAGCCGCAGCGGGTGTAGTGGTTGTCTGCGCCGGAGAAATTCATGGCGCACGGCACGTGTCGAAGTCGCATCCCTATCGGCTGAATGCCTTCAGTTCGGGAGACATCGGTCCATTGGGCTACGTGGAAGAAGGGCAAGTGCGCCTTGTCCACGGTTGGCCGAGCCTGCTCAAGGCCGAGCCCACGTTGGATCCAGAAATCTGGTCAGCTGGTGCTGACTGGCCCCGGGTGGAGATTCTCATGAGTCACGCTGGCGCATCCGGCATGTTGCTGGATCTGCTGGCTGATCAGCGTGAAGCTGGGGTTGAAAACGCCGTTGAGGGCGTCGTAATCGCGGCGACCGGAAATGGATCCCTCCATCAGGTTGTCGAGGCAGCCGCTCAACGTGCCAAACAACGCGGCGTGGCAGTGCTAATCGCCTCGCGTTGCGGCAGCGGCAAGGTGCTGCGGCCGGACACCCGAGGTATTGAGGACGCAGCCGACCTCAACGCGCCTAAGGCGAGAATTGCACTCATGCTTGCGCTGCTTTGCCAATCCCGAGGGACTCACTTGTGAAGCCTTACACCTATGCAGTACGAGAAACTCGTCGCGCTCCTTGAGTCGCAGCACGCCCGCTTTCGGGTTATCGAGCATCCCGCGGAGGGCAAGTCCGATCTTGTCGCCAAGATTGGAGGAACGGCCCCAGGCCAGGGTGCGAAGGCGATGCTGTGCAAAAACAAGAACGGGATTGGTGAGCTGGTGCTAGTCGTCCTTCCCGGCGATCGGAAGATCGACTTCAAGAAGGTCGCCGATGCGTGCGGAATGAAAAAGGCCACCCTCGCCAGCCCAGAGGAAGCGATTCAAGCGACAGGCTGCGTCATCGGCGCTATCCCGCCCTTTGCGGCCGGGGCCGACCTGCGTTTGATCGTCGACCCCGAGCTGGTGAACACGTACGATGAGATCGCCTTCAATGCCGGCCGACTAGATCGGTCTATGGTGCTGAACACGCAGGACTATCTGCGCATAGCAGAGCCCTTGGTTTGTTCGGTTTGCAGCTGAACGAAGTTCGCGCGATCTCATTCGATCTAGACGACACACTCTGGCCTTTTCAGAGTGCCGTAGATCGGGCGGAAGAGGTTTTGCGGGACTGGCTTATTGAACATGCACCCGCGACCGCGCAGATCCTGGTTGCACCGAGGGCACTCAACGCATACCGTTGCCACGCAGAGGCGGCGCATCCCGAACTCCAGCACGATCTGAGTGGCCTGAGGAAAGAGTCGATTCGGGCGCTACTTCGAGATGCGGAAGAAGATCCTGGGCTGGCGGAGGGCGCGTACAAAGAGTTTCTCGCGCAGCGGCTCCGCGTGAGGCCCTATTCCGACGTCATGCCAGCGCTCACCAGCTTGATCCGGCGCTTTCAGCTGGTCGCGCTCTCCAACGGCAACGGCTGCGTCCATACCGCGGGATTGGACAAATTCTTTATTGGAGCGCTCAACGCGTACAACCTCGCTACGCCAAAGCCCGCGGTTGAAGCTTTCCAACGAGCTGCCGAACTGGCAGGCGTCCACGTCGACGAACTCCTGCACGTTGGAGATGACCTGAACCTTGACTTTGCAGGAGCGCGATCCGCAGGCGCGCAGGCGGTCCTTATCAATCGGGGGAATCAAGTCGTCGCCCCGTTCGGGAGCGTTCCTGCGATAACCAGCCTTGTGCAGCTCTGCAACACATTCGGATTGAACTGAGTTTCTCTTCAGCCGATGCACAAAGGAATTTCCGGGACGCCGCTCCAGATAACGTTTCTGGGCTCATCCGCAGCCTATTGCAGCTGATGCGAGGTGGCATAGGATGACAACGAATGCAGGACTACGTTCGCACAGACACCGCCCACGACTTAGCACTCAGCAGCAAACAAAATAGCATTACAGGCGTATACGGTTTACAGCAGTATTAATAATGACTCCTGTTGTAGAAGGAGTCGATCATGTCTTCTTTCACTGTACATGCATGCAAATGTCAAAAGTGTCTGTCGGACTTGCCGCATCCGGAACAAAGCTACCACCATCAAATGGGCGTGTTCATAAGCCGCTTGAACGAGCCGCAGAGGCGGCAAGTTTGCCGCCCTTGAAGCGGGCCGGTTGGGTCACGGCGGACGGCGTCTGGTTTCGCAGATCACCGGCTTGAGCTTGATGACCATCCGGAGCGGCGAGAAGGAGTTGCAAGCCGATCTGGCGTTCTGTCCGCGCACGCAGTTGCGTGCCCCTGGCGGAGGGCGACCTACGCTTCAGACTCGTGATCCGGTGCTCGAGCCTGCGCTGGAGGAGCTTTTGGCAAGCGAAACTGCAGGCGACCCGATGGGTCAGCGGGCAATGGCAAAACGCAGCTCGCTGCAGCATCTCAGCAGTAAGTTGGCTGAAGCCGGACACCCCGCCAGTCGGCCCAGTTGCCCGAGCTTCTTCGGCAAAAGGGCTACTCACCCAAACGCAATGCACGGCGCGTCAATGCGCGCAATTCGCCACCAGAGCGCAATGCGCAGTTCGAGCATATTGCTGAAAAACGCAACGACTTTCAAGTCGCGGGCGACCCTATCATCAGTGTGGACACTAAAAAAAGAGCTGATCGGCAACTTCGCTGAGCCGGTACTGATCCACGATTGGCCGCAGGACGCTACTGGACAAGCTGTCCCATACGGCATTTACGACGTGACGGCCAACGCTGGCTTTGTTCTACCTGGGCGACTGTTTTGATACGCCGCACTTTGCAGTCGACGCCATCGTCGATTGGTGGGTCAGTAGAGGAAAGGGATACTATGGCCAGGCGCGCAGACTCTTGATTCTGGCCGACGCAGGCGGCTCAAACAGCTGTCGTTCACGGGTATGGAAAGCGCAATTGCAAGAGCAATTGTGCGATGCATGGGGCCTAAAAGTGACAGTGTGCCATTATTCCTAACTGGCTGCTCCCAGTGGAATCCGATCGAACACCGGTTGTTCAGTCACCTCAGCATCAACTGGGCAGGCGTGCCACTGCGCACGTTTGAAACGATGCTCAGTTACATCGCTGGCACGGTGACAAAGGCGGGATTGAAAGTGTATGCCCTGCTCAAACGGGGCGGCAATGAAATCGGTGAGCGCATTTCAGATGAACAAATGCGCGCTCTTGATCTTGAAGCCGATGCCGTCTGCCCGAAGTTGAACTACACGCTGCGTCCGTGTCACGGCAGCAGGCAAAACAGCCATGTTATTTATTGCTGAGTGCCTAGCTAGTTGAGCGCTGCTCGGGGGGCGGCTACTCGGCCATTTACCCCGGTCAACCCGATAATGAAAATCCGTGGGGAGGGCGTAGGGCAGAGAGGCAGGCGCGATCAGCAGCAGTCCTCCCTCGGATACGTCAATTGGCCATCGGCGATGCGCGCGGGCGACGTGTAGGGGTGCTGCGTGCCCGGCTTGGTGTCCACGATGTGGATGACGGGGACGCCCAAAAAGCGCAGTACATCCGCGATTAGCGCCCGATGGCATCGCCACCACAGGACTTCCGAGCACATCAAGGTCGTTCGCCTTGCCGCTGCGATGTGCAGAATGTCGTCCAGCCCCTGCGCAAATTCGTCGGTCCACGTATATGCCGCATACGCGCGAAACGATGGATTGCGCCAGCCCAGGTGGGCCGAGCCTGCTTCTCCCTTGCGTCGCCCGCCCAAGAGGGGTAACCACACGTAGTCGATCTGGTGGGCCGCCAAGCTCTCCGTCAGTGCTGCGATGCCAAATTGCGGATGTCGCCTCGAACCCGGAAATCTCCGAACGTCAGCAACCACTTCGATCTCGTGCGCTTCCAACAAACGAACGAATTCGGCAGCGCTGCGCGTTGAATGCCCGATGGTCCAGATAGTCATGATCGTTGTCGTTGTCGTTGTCGTTGTTCCTATTATGAAGACGTCATTGGAAATAAGGTTCCGATGATGTGATGTGCTCGTCGTGAGAACCCTACTGTGCGCCATGGTTTTGCACGGCGAGTAATACCAATCCCGACAGAGAAAGAACCAAAGCCTGGGATCGGAGTCTGAGCAGTCTTGGCTCTCGTAGGAGGTTACGAAAATGTTATCTCAGCACATCATTGACCGGCTGCAGGCCTATGACTTTGACCACCTGGCCCACAAAGAAAAGGATGGACGCCGGCGACTGCGATTGATCGCGCTGGCGCACCTCAAGGACGGCAAGAGCTATACCGAAGTGGGTGCCGCACTGCGCGTCACTCGTCACGCGGTCATGCGCTGGGTGTAGTGGTTCATTGCTGGCGGCGTGGCCCGTCTGTCCGGCATGCCGCACGACTGGAGTACGCAGCGCCTTGCCAGGGAACAGGAAGAAGCATTTCGCCAAGCGGTCGAACAAGTCCAATGCGAACGCGGCGGTGGGCGGGTGCGGGGCGAAGACATACGCCAAGTGCTGGCCCGGCAGTTTGGCGTGGCCTACAGCCTGCACGGTGTGTATGACCTGATAAAGCGCTTGGGCATGGTATGGATTTCGGCGCGCGCCTTCAGTCCCTACGCCGATCCGGTAGCACAAACCGCATTCAAAAAAAACTTCAACCAGGAAGTCGCGGCAACGCTGGCGCCAGGCATTGCGCCTGAGCAAGTGGATGTTTGGTTTCAGGATGAGATGCTCATCGGTCAGCGTGGCACGCAAACACGCCTGTTGTCGGTTTACCTTAAATGGGGGTGCGGCGGAATTGTTGGACTACTTGAAAGTAGTTCATGTATTCTTACGAAGAGCGAATTCGAGCCGTCAAGCTCTATATCAAACTCGGCAAACGCACTGGCGCGACCATTCGGCAGTTGGGCTACCCGACAAAGAACGCGCTCAAGAGCTGGCATCGAAAATACGAACAAGGCCGCGATTTGCCCGTGGGCTATGCGCGTTCGAAGCCGAAGTATTCAGATGAGCAGAAAAAAGTAGCCGTCCAGCACTACCTCGACAATGGTCGCTGCCTGGCTGCAACTGTGAAGGCGCTGCGATACCCATGCCTCGAAGTGCTTGCAGCCTGGGTCATTGCGCTGCACCCCGAAACGAGAAAACGCGTTGTCGGCAAAGCGCGCAGCGTGCCGCGCCTTCAAGCGCTCAAGCAAACGGCCGTCATCGAGCTGTGCACCCGGCAGACAAGTGCGCGGGAAATCGCTCAAAAGCTCGCCGT
>JAQGLT010000023.1 GCA_028292745.1 Polaromonas sp.
GGCGAATTGTTCCTGCTCGCGCTGACCGACTCCAAAGCCGACGTCGGCAGGATTGCCCGCGAGAACGGCCTGACCCGCAAGGCGCTGGAAGCGGCGATCGACGCGGTGCGCGGCGGCCAGAATGTCAACAGCGCCGACGCCGAAGGCCAGCGCGAAGCCCTGACCAAGTACACCATCGACCTGACCGAGCGCGCCCGCATCGGCAAGCTCGACCCGGTGATCGGCCGCGACGACGAGATCCGCCGCGCCATCCAGGTCTTGCAGCGCCGCACCAAGAACAACCCGGTGCTGATCGGCGAGCCCGGCGTCGGCAAGACGGCGATTGTCGAAGGCCTGGCCCAGCGCATCGTCGCCGGCGAGGTGCCCGATTCGCTCAAGGGAAAGCGCGTGCTGAGCCTGGACATGGCCGCGCTGCTGGCCGGCGCCAAGTTTCGCGGCGAGTTCGAGGAACGGCTGAAAAACGTGCTCAAGGAACTGGCGAAGGACGAGGGCCAGACGATTGTCTTCATCGACGAGCTGCACACCATGGTCGGCGCCGGCAAGGCCGAGGGCGCGATGGACGCCGGGAACATGCTGAAACCCGCGTTGGCCCGCGGCGAATTGCATTGCGTCGGCGCGACCACGCTCGACGAATACCGCAAGTACATCGAGAAAGACGCCGCGCTGGAGCGCCGCTTCCAGAAAATCCTGGTCGGCGAGCCGACCGTGGAGGCAACCATTGCCATCCTGCGCGGCCTGCAGGAAAAATACGAAACCCACCACGGCGTGCAGATCACCGACCCGGCCATCGTCGCAGCGGCCGAGCTGAGCCACCGCTACATCACCGACCGCTTCCTGCCCGACAAGGCGATCGACCTGATCGACGAGGCCGCTGCCAAGGTGAAGATCGAGATCGACTCCAAGCCCGAGGTCATGGACCGGCTCGACCGACGCTTGATCCAGCTGCAGATCGAGCGCGAGGCCGTGCGCCGCGAAAAGGACGAGGCCTCGCAAAAGCGCTTTGGCCTGATCGAGGAGGAAATCGGCAAGCTGCAAAAGGAAATCTCCGACATGGACGAGATCTGGCAGGCCGAGAAAGCGCAGGCGCTCGGCTCCAAGGACGTGATGGAGGAGATCGACAGCATCAACACCCAGATCGAGGAATTCACCCGCAAGGGCGACTTCAACAAGGTGGCCGAGTTGCAGTACGGCAAGCTGCCGGAGCTGAAAAAGCGGCTGAAGCAGGCGCAGGACACCGAGGAAACCAAGGGCGTGGACGACAAGCCGCGGCTGCTGCGAACCCAGGTCGGCGCCGAGGAAATCGCCGAGGTGGTCAGCCGCGCCACCGGCATTCCGGTGGCCAAGATGATGCAGGGCGAAAAGGACAAGCTGCTGCAGATGGAAGCCAAGCTGCATGAGCGCGTGGTGGGCCAAGACGAGGCCATCGGCGCCGTCGCCAATGCCATCCGCCGCTCGCGCTCGGGTTTGAGCGACCCGAACCGGCCCACCGGCAGTTTCCTGTTCCTGGGCCCCACGGGCGTCGGCAAGACCGAGCTGTGCAAGGCGCTGGCCGGCTTTTTGTTCGACAGCGAAGACCACCTGATCCGCGTGGACATGAGCGAGTTCATGGAAAAGCATTCGGTCGCCCGCCTGATCGGCGCGCCGCCGGGCTATGTAGGCTACGAGGAGGGTGGCCACCTGACCGAGGCGGTGCGCCGCAAGCCCTACAGCGTGCTGCTGCTTGACGAGGTGGAAAAAGCCCATCCCGATGTGTTCAATGTGCTGCTGCAGGTGCTCGACGACGGCCGGCTGACCGACGGCCAAGGCCGCACGGTGGACTTCAAGAACACCGTGATCGTCATGACCAGCAACATCGGCTCGCCGATCATCCAGTCCATGGTGGGCCAGCCGGCGGAGGACATCAAGGACGCGGTGATGGACGAGCTGAAGAACTACTTCCGGCCGGAATTCCTGAACCGGATCGACGAGACGGTGGTGTTTCATGCGCTCGACGCGAAAAACATCGAATCGATCGCCCGCATCCAGCTCAAGGTGCTGCTGGAGCGGCTTGCCAAGATGGACCTCACGCTGGATGTGTCGGAGGCGGCGATTGGCGAGCTGGCCAAGGTCGGTTTCGACCCGGTGTTCGGCGCACGGCCGTTGAAGCGGGCGATTCAGCAGCGCATCGAAAATCCGCTGTCCCGGCTGCTGCTGGAAGGGCGCTTTCCGCCCAAGAGCGCGATCCATGTGGATGTGAACCCGATCCTCAACCCGGGCGTGTTCCACTTCGGCGAAGCCGAGGCCGTTTGAGAGGGGATGGGAAATTGCTATTTAATCAATAGCTGGTGGCGCTTGCTGCTATTGCGCTGGAGGCATTTTTAATGCCTAAAAATGCCTGGGATGCCTGAAAGTAAAAACCGCTCGTGCGAATGCATGAGCGGTTTTTTTATGAAAAATTCTTACTGAAGATTCGTTGCCGCTGTTGACTTCGAGTGTTTGAAAAGCATCGATACAGCCGCAGCGAGTTCAGCTTTTCAGTGACAAGTGAATTCGGGCCGCCATGATTGCCCACGTGGTTAGGGCGCTGCAGCGCATTCGTTTTAACCGGCAAACCACTTTTTTGCATCAAATATGCCCCTGGCGCATGACTGGTCTACGTGGGCAGCTATAAATTAAGTAGCAAAAACCAGTTCGACGCCTTGAGCGACGTGATTGAAGGGCAAGGTATTTTGCTCGAACCTCCAGGTCTGCTCAGCAATTTTCCGCAGCGATGGGCAGGCGCACGGTAAACAGGCTGCCCAGGCCTTCGCCAGCGCTGGTGGCGGTCACGCTTCCGCCATGCAGCTCAACCAGTTTGCGCACCAGGGTCAGCCCAATGCCCAGGCCGCCTTCCGAACGGTCGATGGCGCGTTCGCCTTGCACGAAAGGCTCGAACACCCCCTGGATGAGGCGGGCCGACATGCCGATGCCGTTGTCGGCAACGCTGAAAACCGCTTGCGTGCCCTCATGCCGGACGGCTACCTCGATCTCGCCGCCAGGGAGCGTGTACTTGAGTGCATTGGTGATGAGGTTGGTGGCCACCTGATCGAGCCGCACCGGATCGGCGTAGAGCCGCACAGGTTGCGCCGACAGTGTGACTCGGTGCGCCTTGGTTCGTCCGGCTGTCTCCAGCGCGGCAATGCATGCGGCGATGGCTTCGTCCAGATGGACAGGTTTCTGCTCAAGGGCAATTTTTCCGGCCAGCATGCGTGCGGTGTCGAGCAGGTCATCCACCATGCGCACCAGGTGCGTGTTCTGGCGGCGGATGATGTCGAAGGCGCGGGCCGCCTTATCCGAAGCCGGGCCCGCCCGCTGGATCACGGTCAGCCCGGCGCTAATGGCGCTCAGGGGGTTGCGCAGCTCATGGCCCAGCATGGCCAGAAACGCGTCCTTGGAATTGTTCTGCTCCTCGGCAACCCGCCGGGCGCCTTGCTCGCTGATGAGGAGCAATTCCCGCTCTGCGGCTGATTTTTGGGCGGCTTCGTACAGCCGGGCGTTATCGATCGCAACGGCTGCCTGCGAGGCGATGCCGACCATGAGGCGCTCGGTGCGTTCGGCGAAGACGCCCGGTTCGGGATGCCCGAAGAAAAGCCCGCCGATCACTGCGCCATGGCGCGTCACCACGGGAACTGCCAGATAGCTTCGCACCGGCGGGTGGCCGGACGGCATGCCCCAGTGCGGCGCCGACTGCCCGTAGCGGGGATCTTTCAAGATGTCGTCACTGCGAATGGGTGGAGCGCCATGGAATGTCGGGCCAAACAAGGCCGTGGCCCGCGGGTTGCCAAAGCGCTCGAATGCACTGCGCGGCGCGCCCGACAGGCTGAAAAGCAGCATGGCGTCGCCTGCCTCGCCGGTGGCGTAGTAGAAAAACGCGCCCATCCTGGCGCCGCTCAGTTCGGTGGCCGCGTCGGTGATCTCCTGGATCAATCGCTCCAGGTTGAGGTGGGAGGAGATGGCGATTCCGGTTCGGTTCAGCAGCTCCAAAATTCGGCCTTCTTCGCGCAGGGCCGACTCCACCCGGCGCTGCTCGGTGATGTCGCGAAAGGTCCAGACTCGGCCCACGTTGCGGCCGTCGACAAACTGGATGCGGGAATACCTCTCCAGCGTGCGGCCGTCGCTTGGATGGAGAATATCCACGCTTTCGGCCGGGGCAAGGGCGTAGATGCTGTCCACGCGCTGCCGGAACGCCGCCGCATCCGGGTACCGGGCTGCGATGAATGCCAGCAGGTCCCCATGCTTGCGCTGCCTGAGCATGACCTCCGGGATCTTCAGGATTTCAACGTATTTTTTATTGAAGTCGATCACGTCCCCGGTGTCGCTGGTGACAAGAATCGCGTCCGTGGTGGCCTCCAGCGTGGCACGCAGCATGGCCAGGGAATGGTCCAGCGCATCCGTCTTGGCCTCCAGCGCTGTCTTGGCCTGAAGCAATTCCTGCTCGGCCCGTTGACGCGCAGCCAGGATGACCTGCGCATTGCGCAGCGCGACGGAACGAAGCAGGGTTTCTTCGTCGTCGATGTTTTTCATGCCCGCGCCTTGAGCAATTCCGACGCCAGGCGGGTGCCTGCCACGCGCGCCGCTATCTTGGCAAAAGCGGTATCGCGGCTGGTCGAGGTGTCGTCGCTAAAGGGCGCAAAGCCGCAGTCGTCGGTGGTGCCGAGCTGCGCCAGCGGAATAAACGCTGCTGCCTGCATCACGCGCTCACACACCTCCTCGGCGGTTTCGATGCGCGGGTCGATGGGATCGATCACACCGACGAAAATTCGCTGGTCCGGCTTCATGTAGCGCTGGATGATGCGAAGCACCCGCTCCGGGTCGTTCTCCCGGGCCAGCGCAATATAGAAATTGCCCGCCTTGAGCTCGAACAGGCTGGGCAGCAGTTCGGCATAGTCCACATCCGCGCTGTGGGTGGAATCACAATCGCCGCCCGCGCAGGTATGCACGCCGATGCGCTGGCGGTCCTCGGCTGAAAAGCGCGACAGCGCCAGGTTGTTCAGGTCGATAAAGCTGGCAAGCAAATGGCCTGACGGGTCGATCTTCATGGCCAGACGGCCTTCGGTGAAGTCGATCTGCACGCGGTGGGCGCCTTTTTCCAGGCAGCGCCGGACTTCCATTTCATGCTCGCGCAGCAGGTCTTCAATAAACTGCGCACGCGGGTAGTCCGCTATGCCTTCGGCGGGGTACATCAGGCTTAACGCGGACGGTGAAATGACAGCCTGCTTGAGGGGCTTGCCGGTGTGGCGCACTGCCGCCTCAAGAAATTCGTCCGCATAGTGCCGATAGCGAAAGGGACCGGCGGTCAGCCTGGGCATGCGCCGGGTATGGCCGGCCGCGAACGGAATGCGAAAGCCGTCCGGGGCGGTATTGGGCATGCCATGCACGCAATAGGTCCAGAAATTATGGTATTTTTTTTGTTCGCCATCCGTGATGACGGGCGAGCCGGTCGCCTCGAAGCGGGCCAGGGTGTCGCGAATGGCCGCTTCATAGCTCTCCGCAAGCGCAGGCGCATCGCCGCCAAAGTGCGCGATGGCCTCAATCAGCGACAAAGGCCTGGGTATGCTGCCGATGGGCTCGGTGGGGATGATCATGAGGTGCTCGGCTTTATGGCGCGCTGTCATTGGCAGGCGAATTGGACAGGGGGGCAAAGTCAACCGCTGGTGCAGCAAAGCTGTGGCGGCTGTCAAGGGCCGGAGCAGCTGCCCGGTACGGGTGGCAAATCAAAGGCATGGGTTTGACTTTAACAAAAGTGGTTTGGGACGAGAGCCTGCTTGCCGGCGGCAGCGGCTGGTATGCGTGATGCCTGGCGGCCCCTGCGGACCGTCGGATTCTTCAGATTGGCAGCAAAAAGGCGCTACTTCACCGGAATGACGGTGCCGGCCGGCACTGGCACCGCGGTGATGCTGTTTTTGGGCGATCCTTCGATCAGGCGGTCGGAATAGGTCAGGTACACCAGCGTATTGCGCTTGGCGTCCACCATCCGCACCACGCGCAGTTTCTTGAAGATGAGTGAAATCCGTTCGCTGAACATTTCTTCCTGCTTGGCCAGCGGCTTGCCGCCAAAGCTGATGACGCCGGTCTGGCGACAGGCAATTGACGCATCGGCCGTGTCTTCGGCCAGGCCCACGGCGCCCTTGATGCCGCCCGTCTTGGCGCGCGACACGTAGCAGGTCACGCCTGTGACCTTGGGGTCGTCATACGCATCGACCACGATTTTGTGGTCCGGGCCGATGAACTTGAAAACGGTATCGACCGCGCCGACTTCTTCGGCGGCTGCCAGGCCGCAGCCGCCGAGCAGGAGGGCGAGCGTCAGGGCGGTGCGCATGGGTGAAAGTCGCAGTGGTGCATTAAATAGGCGCATGTGAACTCCGGTGGTAGGGGTGGGGCTGCCGGGCTGCTGGAGCCGCGCCTCTAATATACAAAGACCCACACGTCTATTGACCTGCAAGTCCCGCGATGCCTTGCGCCGCCCGCCCTCCGGCCTGCCGCCTTTTCGCCGTCCAGCACCCTCATGCAAGCCGCGACCAAGTTGCCGCCCGCTTGCGCCTGACGCAGTAAAACTGGTGCCGATCCTAATCAATTAGGGATAAAAAATAGCTGCAGCGCAGGCAGCGCCTGCACAAGCAGCTATGAATCCAGGAGCGGTCAGGTTGCCCGTCAGCGCGAAGCCGCTCCAATCGCGGACTGATTCAGGAATGCGAAGAAAGGCAGAAATTGAAAGGCCTTGCGTGATTGAGTGGTCTCAACTCCGCAAGGCCGCTGCCTTTCAGTGCTTAAAGCGCCTTAGCAGACGTAGCGCGACCAGAAGTAGGTGCTGATCGTCGGGTTGTAGCCTGGGTTGGCAAACTTGGCGATGTACTGCTTGCTGTCCGAATAGGTCACGATGCTGCCGGCCGCGTATTGCTTGCCTTGCACCCAGTTCGAGCTGTTGCACGCCGATGGTTGTGGTTTTGGCGCTTCAGGTGCCACTACCACGGGTTTTGCAGGGGCGGTGTAGGGCGCCCAGAAGTAGGTGCTGATGGTCGGGTTGTAGCCTGGGTTGGCGTACTTGGCGACGTATTGCTTTCCGTCCGAATAGGTCACGATATTGCCGACCGCATACGGCTTGCCTTCCACCCAGCGGGGCTGGCTGCCTGCCGCCGGAGCGGGTGTCGCTGCCGGTGGCGTTGCCGCCGGTGGCGCTGGCGCTGGGGCACCGCCGCTATTGGCGGAGCTGAAGATCTTGTGGAACTGGTAATCGGACTGCACCACGCCGGTGTAGTTGTTCAGCGGGCCCATGCCGCTTCTGGACTGCGCCACGTCGCGCTGGAACGACCAGGTGCCGATGAAGCCGATGCCGTTTTGCTTGACGAAGTTGGCCACCGTCTGGGCGTCGGCCAGCGTGAAGACCGCGCCGTCGTCGTTGATGCCGCTCATCAGCGTGATGCCCATCATGGCATGCAGCTGCGCCTGGCTCTTGTTCGGGAAAAGCGGCATCATTTGTGCCGCCGTCGCTTGGAAGCTCACAATCGATGCCTGCGCCACGGTCGATGGCACCACCATGGTCCTGATGTTCTCCACGCCAAAGCTCTGGGTCATGACGTTGACCAGGTCGATGCGCACGCCGCCGGCCAGGGTGGTCCTGAGCAGGTCCATGGACTCGGCGTTGAAGCCGCGCAGCCACGACGGCAGCGTGAAGGAGACCTGCATGTCCGGGTACTTGGCCTGCAGCCGGGCCAGCACGCGGGTGCGCCGGGCCGTGCCCTCGA